>JBEBJW010000996.1:0-3419 GCA_040079715.1 Myxococcota bacterium
CCCGTGGCGCGCCGCCCGGTCGAACACCTCGGTCCAGACCTCGCGCGCGGGGCGGTCGAGGTCGAGCCCGGCGAGGTCGACCCGCGCCAGCCGACAGACGTCCTCGGACGAGCCGTCGTCGCAGAACACGTCGACCAACGCCTCGAACACGTCGGTGACCGCGGGGTCGGACCAGTCGAGCTCGCCCCGGAACACGTGGCGGACGTACTGCGACCGCTCGAGCAGGGGCGCGAGCTCCGGCGCCGCCTTGGATTCGGCGCACAGCGCCCGCAGGGTGCCCGCCGCGGCGGCCCGATCGAGCGCCGCCGGTCCCATCTCGTGGCCGAGGAGCCGCATCAGCCGATCGGCGTCGGGGGTCCCCCACGGGATCTCGGGGAGGTCACCGAGCCGCCCATCCTGTCGCGTCCGCACCATTCCGTATGGTTCCACCGACGGCGCCGCTGCGGAAGCCCCCGCCTCACATTCGGCCGGCGACCGGGTGCTGCGTCGCCGGATCCCCCGTCGTACGGGTCGAGGTGGCGGTGCAGCGCCCCTCGACGCAGGGCACGAACCGGCGACGTCCGATCCCGGTCCGATGCGCCGACCGGTCGGGCGGGCGACGTGGTGGACACTGGAGGCGCCGATGAAGACTCGCTCGATCGTGTGGACGACCCTCGTGTGGACGACCGTGGCGCTGGCTGCCTGTGGGGTCAGCGAAGGCAAGTTCCAGGACCAGTACGTGGCGAAGTCGTGCGAGGCGCTGGAGTCGTGCGCCGACGCCTCGGGGACCGGGGTGTCGATCTCGTTCGGCAGCCAGTCCGAGTGCGAGACGTTCCTCGGCCCGTTCGTGTCGCTCGCGACCGCGGGGTGCGACTTCGACCCGGCCGCCGCCAGCGACTGCCTCGCCGATCTCGACGAGCCCGACTGCGACGCGGTGAACAGCGGGGGCGCGGCCGCGTCCTCGTGCGAGGCGGTGTACAGCGGCGACGGCTGCGGGTGGGCGACCGACGGCAGCAGCTCCTCGAGCTCCACCTCGGGCTGACCGGCCGGGATACCGTCGGGACCGGAGGGTGGCCGATGCGGTGGGTGGTCTCGCTGTGTGTGGTCGCGGCCGGCTGCGTCCCGTCGATCCGACCGCTGTACGACGCTGCCCACGACGCCGCCCTCGCCGATCCGGGTCCCCCGCCCGCCGGGTGGACCCCGGACGCGGTGGTCGCGCTGTCGCCGCCGCTGGTCGAGGCGGTGCTCGAGGCGGCGATCGACGCCGCCGGCCCGCTGACCGCGCCGATCGCCGTCGGTCCGGCCCGGGTGACGCCGGAGATCCACCTCCGATCGCTGGCGGTGGCCCCCGCGCGCCCGTGCGACGGCGGGTGCGTCGGGCTCGACGCCGAGTTCGGCGGGTCGCTCGGGTGGTCGATCGGGCCGGTGAGCGGCTCGACCCCGCTGACCGCCCGCGGCGCGCTCGACGCGGCGTTCACCCTCGAACGCGACGCCGGAGGGTTCGTGGTCCAGGTGGCGCCCCGCCGGCTGCGCGACGTGAGCGTCGACGTCGGCGGGCTCGAGGCCCAGCTCCAGGGGATCCGCCGGTCGGTCCGCGCGACGATCGAGCGCGAGGCGGTCGCCCGGATCCCGCCGCAGCCGATCGCCAGGTTCCCGAGGGCGGGGCTGCCGATCCGCGCGGGGCGACTCGTCGCTGGAGCCGGGGACGGCGCGGTCCGGGTCGAGCTCCTCACCGTCGCGCCGGTCGGGGCCGCGGTCCCTGCCGCGGCGGGGGACGCCGACCTGGCTCCGGACGACGGGTTCGCGGTCACGATCGCCACCGACACGCTGCTGGCGCTGGCCCGCGCCGAGGCGTTCCGTCACGGGGTCGTGGCGCACGGGGTCGTGCCGGAGCCGGTGTCCCTCGCGTTCGATCGGGACGGGTTCACCCTCGGCCTGCGCCTGTGGCGGATCGAGGGCCACACCTGGTGGCGGGACTACACGATCGCCGGCGCGACGCGGATCGCGAACGGCAAGCTGACGCTGACGCCGTCCTCGGTCACCGAGGGCGATCGGTCGAAGGGGGCCGCGATCGCGGATCCGCTCGCGGCGCTGGCCGAGGGGCTGATCCTCCGGGCGATCGAGGACGCGGTGACCACCTCGCTCCCGCTCCACGCCGCGCAGAAGGTCGGCGCCGCGCCGGTCTCCGTGGTGTTGACCGCGCTCGAGCCCGGCCCGTCCTCGGTCCGCGCCACCGGGACGGTGACGATCGGCAGGCCCGGCCGGTGACCGCGCCGTCGCTCCGGCCGTACCAGCAGCAGGCGATCGACGCGATCCTCGACGCCCGCCGCCGCGGGACCCGCCGGATGGTGGTGTGCCTGCCGACCGGCGCCGGCAAGACCGTGATCTTCGCCGAGCTGGCCCGTCGCGCGGCCCACCCGGTGCTGGTGCTGGCCCACCGGGCCGAGCTGCTCGACCAGGCGCGGGACAAGATCGAGCGGGCGCTCGGTCCGGGCGGCGGGCGGGTCGCGATCGAGCAGGGGAGCCGCCGCGCGCCGGACGACGCGCGGGTCGTGGTGGCGTCGATCCGGTCGCTGCACGAGGGCCGGATCGGCCAGGCGCTGGCTGGGCGCGGGGTCCGCCTCGTGATCTACGACGAGTGCCACCACGCCGCAGCGCCGGACAACCGGCGGGTGCTCGACCAGATCGGCGTGTTCGACCCCGCGTGGCCCGGGACGCTGGTCGGGTTCACCGCCACCACCGAGCGGGGCGACGGCCAGGGCCTGGACGGCGTGTTCGACGCGCTGGTGTTCCGGCGCGGCCTGCCCGAGCTGATCCGCGAGGGGTACCTCGTGCCGCTGCGCGGCTACCGGATCGACTGCGACGCCGACCTCCGCCGGCTCGGCGCCGGGGGCGCGGACTTCGATCCGGACGAGCTCGCCGAGGTGATCGACATCGAGAGCCGCAACGCGCTCGTCGCCCGCGCGATCCAGGAGCTGGCCCGCGATCGGCGGACCCTGGTGTTCTGCGTGACGGTCGCCCACGCCCGGAACCTCGCCCGCACGATGAACGCGATCGGCGTCCGGACGGGGATCGTCCACGGGGAGATGCCGCCGGACGAGCGGGAGCGGACCCTCGCCGCGTTCCGCGCCGGCCGCCTGTCCGCGCTGACCAACGTCGGGGTGCTGACCGAAGGGTTCGACGACCCGGAGGTCTCGGCGGTCGCGATGGCCCGGCCGACCCGGTCGAGCGGCCTGTACCAGCAGTGCGTCGGGCGGGGGACCCGGCTGTACCCTGGCAAGTCCGACTGCTTGATCCTCGACTTCGTCGATCTGTCGGACCTGTCGCTCGTGACGCTGCCGAGCCTGTTCGGGATGCCGCGCGACGTGGACCTCGACGGGGACGCGGCGGATGAGGCGTCGGCCCGGTGGGCGGAGGCGATGGACGGCGTCGGGCTCGAC
>JBEBJW010000997.1:0-3416 GCA_040079715.1 Myxococcota bacterium
TCCCCCGATGCGGGGGCGAGGGGGAATCTGGTGAGGATCGTCGAGCTTCGACGCGGTCGACCACGATCCCCATCCCATCGCCGTGACGGCGCTCGGGCCGCAGGGATCCCGTTCCGGGGACCGGGCGCCCGCGGCATCCAGCCACCGCCCCGCGGCGGCCACGTCCCCCGGGAACGGGCGCCCGGGGACGGCTACTTGATTGACGCCCCGGGCGCCGCGTTCGCCGACACGAGGTCCACGAGCTCGGTCTCGCTCGCGGCGAGGATCATCCCCTCGCTCGTGATCCCGCGCAGCGGGCGCGGCTTGAGGTTCGCGACCACCACCACGTTCCGCCCGACGAGCTGCTCCGGCGCGAACTTCGCCCGGATCCCCGCGCAGATCGTCCGCGGGCGGGCCTCGCCCACGTCCACCTTCATCACCACGAGCTTGTCCGCGTTCGGGTGGGGTGCGGCCTCGAGCACCTTGCCGACCTTCAACACGACCTTCGCGAAGTCGTCGTACTCGATCCACGCCAGATCCGGCAGCGGTACCTCTGCGCCCTCGGCCATCGCGGACTCCTCCGTCCCGGACGCGGGCCCGGGCTCAGGTTCGAACAACGCCGCGATCGCCGGCGGGAGCTCCGCCAGCCGCGGAAACAGCGGATCCCCCGTCGTGAGCGGCGCGCCGGGGACCAGCGCGTCGAGCACCCGCTCGCCCCGGTCCCACCCGTCGAGCCACCGGGCGGCGTCGGCCTCGGTCGCGCCGAGCCGCCCGAGCAGCTCGCCCGCCTTGCCCGGCATCACCGGCAGCAGGTGCGCGGCCGCCATCGCGCACAGCTCCAGCGTGTCGCGCATCGCCGCTGCGAGCGCCGCGGTGTTGCCGGCCTTGTTCAGCGCCCACGGGGCCGAGGTGTCGACGTACTTGTTGCCGGCGCGGACGAGGTCCGCCACGAGCTCGAGCGCGTCCTTGAACGCGAGCGCGTCGAACGCGGGCCCGAACCCGGCGATCAGCGCCTTCGCCCTCGCGACGAGCCCCGGATCCGGGGGCACCGCGCCGCGGTCCGGCACCACCCCGCCGAGCCACCGGCCGGACATCGTCAGGGCGCGGTGCACGAGGTTGCCGAGGTCGTTCGCGAGGTCCGCGTTGTAGTGCTCGAGGAACCCGGCGTACGAGAACTGGCCGTCCGCGCCGAACCGGATCTCCTTCAGCAGGAAGAACCGGGTCGCGTCGACGCCGAACCCGTCCACCAGCAGCCCGACGTCGATCACGTTGCCGAGCGACTTGCTCATCTTCTGGCCCGACGCCGACACCCACCAGCCGTGGGCGAACAGGTGGCGCGGGAGCGGCGCCCCGAGCGCCATCAGCATCGTGGTCCAGTACACCGCGTGGGTGGTCAGGATGTCCTTGCCGAGGAGCTGGTAGTCCGCCGGCCATCGCCCCGAGGCGCCGTCCGCGGTCCACCCGGTGCCGGTCAGGTAGTTCAGCAGCGCGTCGAACCACACGTAGCACACGTAGTCGCGGTCGAACGGCAGCTCGATCCCCCACGACATCCGCGCCTTCGGCCGGCTGATGCACAGGTCCTCGAGCGGACGCTGGAGGAACCCGAGCACCTCGTTCCGCCGGCTGTCCGGCCGGATCGTGTCCGGGTGGGCGGCGAGGTGGTCGAGCAGGCGCTGCTGGTAGCTCCCCATCCGGAAGAACCAGTTGGTCTCCTCGACCATCCGGAAGTCGGACGCGGTGAACTCCCCGCTCGCGAGCTTGTCCTCCCGCTCCTTGTCGGTGACGAACACCTCGTCGCGCAGGTAGTACCAGCCGCGGTACTGATCCTTGTAGATCTCGCCGCGGTCGAACAGGGCCTGGAGCGAGGCCTGGACCAGCGCCTCGTGGTCGCGGTCGGTGGTGCGGATGAACCGGTCGAACCGGACCCCGACCTTGTCCATCATCGCGCGGAACTCGGCCGACACGAGGTCGCAGTGGGCCTTCGGGTCCCGCCCGAGCCGCTGGGCGGCCTCGAGCACCTTCTGCCCGTGCTCGTCCGTGCCGGTCAGGAACCACACCGAGCGGCCGCGCAGCCGGTGCCAGCGCGCCGCCGTGTCGGCCGCGATCGTGGTGTACGCGTGGCCGATGTGGGGCGAGCCGTTCAGGTAGTAGATCGGCGTGGTGATCGTGAACGTGTCCCCGGCCAGGGCCCCTCCTCTTCGGCCGGGAGATAACGCCTACGGCGCGAACATGCCCGGGGCCGGAGGTGCCGTCGACACGAGCCCGGACGTGGGGCCGACCGACGGCAGCCGGATCGTGAACACGCTGCCCCGACCGAGCGCGGACGCCACCGCCACGTCGCCGCCCATCACGTGGCACAGCCGCCGGGTGAGCGCGAGCCCGAGGCCGGTGCCGCCGTGCCGACGGGTGAACGACGGATCGACCTGCGAGAACGGCTGGAACAGCTTGTCGAGCTGGTCGGGGGCCATCCCGATCCCGGTGTCCTCGACCACGAACACCACGTCCGACCCGTCGCGGCGGGCGGCGAACCGCACCCGGCCGCGCTCGGTGAACTTGACCGCGTTCGACAGCAGGTTGAACAGGCACTGGCGGACCCGCAGCGGGTCGTTCGTCATCTCGCCGAGCGACCGGTCGCGCTCGTGGACCAGCCGGTTGCCGCGCTCGGCGATCAGCGGCTGGACGCTGACCAGCACCTCGTCGACCAGCCGGTCGATCGAGAACGTCTCGGCCGCGAGCTGCATCCGCTCGGCCTCGATCTTCGCGAGGTCGAGCACGTCGTTGATCAGCGCCAGCAGGTGGAGCGCGGCCCGCTGGACCCGCCCGAGATCGTCCCTCGACTCGGGGTCGTCGGTCGTCTCCATCAGCATCTCGGTGTACCCGAGGATCGCGTTCAGCGGCGTCCGCAGCTCGTGGCTCATGTTCGCCAGGAACTGGGACTTCGCGCGGTTCGCCCGGACCGCCTCGTCCTCGGCGAGCCGCGCCCGCCGCCGCTCCTCCTCCATCTCCGACACCTGGGCGGCGAGGCGGAGCCCCATCGTGACGAACGCCTGGGTCAGCACCATCCGCTCGTCCCGGCGGTAGATCCGCATCGGGAGCAGGTTCGCGGCGTCGGCCCCGAGGTTCCGGGCCCCGACGTGGCGGGTGGCCTCGGTCAGGGCGCGGATCGGGCGCGACAGCTGGACCCCGTACGCCCAGGCGATCACCATCCCGACGCCCCACAGGCCGATCGCCAGCAGCATCCCGGTCCGTCGCTCGGCCGCGTACACCCGGTCGAGCTCGGCGACCGAGAACCCGGCGACCAGCATCCCGTGGGCGTGGGCGCGCGTCTCGAGCGGGACCCGGACCACCAGCAGGTCCCCGATCCGCTCGCTGTCGGGGCCGTCGGCGGACACGGGCTCGGTCTCGATCGGCGGGCCGGTGCCCCACGCCCCCAGCGC
>JBEBJW010000998.1:0-3413 GCA_040079715.1 Myxococcota bacterium
CTCCAGCACCGCCACCGTGACCACCGCCCCCGCCACCGCGCCGCCGAGCGCTGCCGTCACTGCCTTCATCGGATCCTCCTGGTCCGGTTCACGCAGGTCGCCCGCCGGAGGTTCCACCGCGATCGAGGTGACGCCGTCGATCGCCACCCGGACGTCGCCGGCGCGCACCTCGGCGACCCCGTCGACGAGCTGGACCCCCTCGGTGACGGTGATCGCGGTCGGCGGGTCTGGCCACCGCAGGGCCACGGTCAGCACCGCGGCCGCCGCGAGCCCGCCGAGGGCCCACCGGGCAGCCGGGATCGGCGCGCGCTCGCGGAGCCCGAGCACCCGAGCGTCGAGGTGGGCCGGGGGCGCCTCCTCCGGCAGGTGGCCGAGATCGTCGGTCAGCCGGAGCAGCTCGGCCCACGCGACCGCCACCGCCGGCTCGGCCTCGATCCGACGCCACAGCGCCGCCGCCGCGACGTCGTCGAGCTCGCCGGCCCGGAGCCGCGACAGGTCCTCGTACGGCGGCTTGCCGGAGGACGGTGGCGTGTCGGACGGCGGCTTCACGGTCCCCCCAGGAGCTCGAGCAGGCGGGCGCGGGCGCGGTGGAGGCGCGACTTCACCGTCCCGAGCGCGACCCCTTCGGTCGCGGCGATCGATTCCAGCGGCAGCTCGTGCAGGTGGTGCATCACCACGACCCGGCGGTGGCCGTCCGGCAGGCGGGTCAGCGCCTGCTCGAGCCGCTCGAGCCGGCGGGCGGCGTCGATCGGCTCGTCGGTGGCGGGGGCCGGCAGGTCGCCGAGCTCGACCACCTCGCCCCGGACCGCGCGCCGCCGGTGCCGGTCGACCAGGTGGCGGTGGGTGATCGTCGCGATCCACGTCCGGAGCGAGGCCGCGCCGTCGGGGTCGAACCGGGGCAGCCCGGCGAACACCCGCGCCCACACCTCCTGGTACGCGTCCTCGGGCTCGGGGCACAGCCGGCGGCACAGCGACCACACGAGGGGCCCGTGGCGGGTCACGAGCGCGGCCCGCGCGTCGACGTCACCGCCCGCCGCGCGCACCACCACCGGATCCGAACGCGGCGACAGCGCCTGCAGGGTCCCCTCCCGACCGGGTTCACGCACGACCGGCGGACAGGTTCCACGGCAAGGTCGATCCACCGAGGAACACGCGCACCGCGCCGATCCCGGGCGCGTCGATCGCGAGCGGCGGGGTGAACGGGGCCCGGGTCAGGGTGATCGTGGCGTCGCTCGGGGGCAGCCCGTAGAACGCGGCGCCGTGGACCCCGAGGAACCCGTCGAGGCGGTCGAGCGCGCCGAGCGCGTCGAACACCGTGGCGTACGCGGCGATCGCGGTCGGCGCGTTGAACACGCCGGCGCAGCCGCAGTCCGCCTCCTTCGCGTGGACCGGGTGGGGCGCGCTGTCGGTGCCGGCGAAGAACCGGGGATCGCCGCTGGTGGCCGCGGCCCGCAGCGCCTGGCGGTCGCGCTCGCGCTTCGGGACCGGCAGGCAGTACGCGTGCGGCCGCAAGCCGCCGTCGAACAGGGCGTTGCGGTTCCACCACAGGTGGTGCGGGGTGATCGTGGCGACCACCCCGTCTCCGTAGGCCCGGACGAATTGGACCGCGTCGCGGGTGGTGGCGTGCTCGACCACGCACCGGACCGGCACCCGGTGGAGCAGCGGCCCGAGCACCCGGTCGAGGAACACCCGCTCCCGGTCGAACACGTCGACCGCCGGGTCCGTCGCCTCGGCGTGGACGCACAGCGGCATCCCGATCTCGGCCATCCGGTCGAGCACGCCGCGGATCTTGTCGACCGCGGTGACGCCGCGGGCGGAGTGGGTGGTGGCGCCGGCCGGGTACCACTTCGCGGCGGTGAACACCCCGGCGGCGTAGCCCGCGGCGAGGTCGTCCGAGTCCGTCCCGTCGGTCAGGTACGCCGCGAGGTGGACCTCGAGCCCCGGGGCCGCGGCGGCGATCCGGGCCTTGTACGCCCGCCCCTCGGCGGTGGTCGTGACCGGCGGCGCGAGGTTCGGCATCGCCAGCACCCGGCCGAACCCGGCGGACTGCGGGGCGACCGCCGCGAGCATCGCGCCGTCGCGGAGGTGGACGTGCCAGTCGTCGGGGCGGTGGAGGGTCAGCGTCGAGCGGTCGAGCGCAGGGTCGAGGGGGGTCACGGGCGGCCCGTATCCGGTCGTCGGCGCCCCCGCTCCCCGGGGTTCGGTCGGGCGCCCCGGCGCTGCGCGCCGTCGGCCTCCCTCCGCGCTCCGCTCCGCTCCGGTCGCTCCGCGACTGCCTGCGGCACGCTCCGGTCCGCCTGGCGCAGGAGGGCGGCGGCGATGCTATCGTACCGAGATGGGACTCGACCTCCACGCACTGGCGGACGCCGCCCTCGCGCTCGACCCGGCCGATCGCCTCGCGCTGGCCTCCCTCCTGATGGAGAGCGTCGAGCAGCCGGCCAGCGCCCGGGATGGGGCCCCACACGCGAGCTCGTGGGAGGCGGCGTGGACCGCCGAGCTGCGCGATCGGAGCGCTGCCGCCGAGGCGCGCGGGGTCCGTGGCTCCGATTGGGCGGAGGTTCGAGCCCGCCTCCTTCGCGAACTCACCGCCCGATGACGCCACCACTGGTGGTCCTCCCCGAAGCCGAGGAGGAGTTGGCCGAAGCCATGCGGTGGTACGAGCGACGACAATCCGGCCTCGGCCTCGAGTTCGTCGGCGCCGTGGAGCGCACCTTGGTCCACATCTCCGTCGGGTGAGTGTTCGCCGTGGCGGGTTGATCCTTGGGCCGGGACGCGTTCGCGGCTGAGCGCGCTTCGTGGGGGGCCCCACCCTGAGCGCCTACCTGCCCACCGCGCGCCGGATCAGGGCCGCGATCCGGGCCTCGTCCGCCGCCGACCAGCCGGTGATCGCGTAGGCGGTCGGCCACACCGCGCCGTCGTCGAGCTTCGCCTGGTCGCTGAACCCGAGGGTGGCGTACCGGGTCTTGAACCGGTGGGCGGGCTGGAGGAACAGCACGACCCGGCCGTCCTTCGCGTACGCCGGCATGCCGTACCACAGCTTCGGGGCGAGCTCCGGGACGGTGGCGGTGACCAGCGCGTGCAGGCGCTCGGCGAGCTGGCGGTCCGCGTCGCCGAGCTCGGCGATCTTCGCGGCCATCGCGGCGGCGTCCTCGTCCTTGCCGGCCTTGCCCCCCTTGCTGCGCTTGGCGGCCTTGAGCTCCTTCGCGCGGTCCTGCATCGCGGCCCGCTCGTCGTCGGTGAACCCCGCGGCCTCGTCGGTGGCGGTGGCGGCTTTCCGGCTGCGCTTCATCGCGGTCGCTCCTGTGTGTCCCCCCGATCGTATGGCGCCCCGACCCCGCCGCCTTCTCCGAACCTGCGGTGTTCACGGGAGCCCCCGCCGGCCCGCGCCAGGCGGACCGGAGCGTGCCGCAGGC
>JBEBJW010000999.1:0-3411 GCA_040079715.1 Myxococcota bacterium
GGGGGGACCGTGTCCGAGTCGAGCCGGTCGAGGTCCGGCGCGGCGACCGCACCCGCCATCCCGTCCGGGGTCAGCTCGACCCGCGGCGCGGGGGCGGGCTCGATCGCCTCGCCCGCGGTGTACCCGACGTGGAACAGGCAGTTCCCGATCAGGATCTCGTCGCCCGGGAGCAGCTCGAGGTCCTTCGGCTGCTGGGGGCTCGTGGTCGGGTACAGCGAGTAGACCTCGTTGTTCCGGCGGATGTACGCGTAGCAGTGCCGCGCGGTACAGACGACCTTCGGCCGGTCGGTGCGGAGATCGACGCTCGCGTGCTCCGACGCGACCATGATCGAGTCCGTGTAGAACCGGGACTTCGGGATCTCGCCCGTCCGGGCGCGGATCGTCGCGCCGTCTCCGACCGACG
This sequence comes from Myxococcota bacterium, assembly GCA_040079715.1. Taxonomy (GTDB): domain Bacteria; phylum Myxococcota_A; class UBA796; order UBA796; genus JACKER01. The sequence goes on from JBEBJW010000999.1 coordinate 404, forward strand.
GCTTCCAGTGGATGTTGTCGTTGCGCGGCTCGTCCGGCAGGACCACCCGGCACTCCCGGCTCCGGCCCACCTGGTAGTCCTCGCCCCAGATCATGTAGGTGGAGGAGGCGGGGCGCCGGATCTCGCCGACGTACGGCCAGCCGTCGAGGTTCAGCCCGCGCAGGTCGCGGTACTCGAGCTTCTGGCCGGCGACCTCGATCCGGACGTCGCCCTCGATCGGGACCTCGACCCCGGCGGCGACCGAGCGGCCCTCGACCAGCACGCCGTCGACGTGGGACACCAGCGACACCGACCGCTTGCGGACCTGGAACGTGGCGGCGGGGTCCTCCACGTGGGTCCCGAGCTCGCCGCGCGACCCGAGGTACACGTCGTACCCGAGCATGAACGCGGAGAAGTGGACCTTCTGCAGCAGCGCGCCGCGCTCCTGGAGGGTGAAGATCCGCTCGCTCGGGGCGTCCGGGATGATCGTCTTGCCGCCGAGGCCGATCTTCTTCAGGCCCTGGCCGTTCACCGGCGACACCACGTCGTCGATCAGCATCGGCGGCGCGATCGACGGCACCGAGTCCGGACCGCGACCGCGGGGCGCCTCGCGGGTGATCGGCGGCTTCGGCATCTGGATGTCGGGGCGACGGTTCCCGGTGGCGGGCGTCGCCGACGACGGAGCGAGCGACGGCGCCCGGGTCGGGGCGGTGGACCCGATCGCGCGCGGGTTGTTGCCCGGCGGGCTCTGGCGGCCGGCGCTGACCGGCGGCGACGACACCGGCTGGGCCGGGGGATCGATCACCGCGAGCACGATGTACGCCAGCGGCTGGCCGCCGCGGGTCGCGAGGGTCAGCACGCTCGCGCCGCCCTGGTTGGTGCTGGTGACCTGGTACTGGTCCTGGAGGTCCGGGTTGACGATGTGGACGAACGAGCCGTCCGGGTACTGCCGGAGCCGGTACAGGGCGGCCTGCTGGAGCGACGGGTGGCTGAAGTTGTCGAGCCAGTGGTTGCCGAGGGTGAACAGGATCTGGTCGTTGTGCAGCCGGCCGACCTCCTGGTACCCCTCCCACACCCCGGGGAGGTTCAGGTGGACCCCGATCACCGGGTAGCTGCCGCGGACCGGGCCCGTGTACAGGTTCGGCAGCAGCCCGGTGACGAACTCGCCGCGGGCGAGGGTCAGGCTCTGGCCGAACATCCCCTGGGAGCCGTCCTCGATGATCCGCACCCCGAGCGGGCGGTGCGCGTGGAGCCGGTTGAAGTTCTCCCGGCGGCAGAAGTTGTCGAACTCCTGCTGGAGCGCGCGGGTGGCGGTCTGCTGCCAGTCGGCGCTCGCGCGGGCGAAGTCGTCGCGGGACAGGATCAGCAGGACGTCGGTGTAGTTTGCGGTACCGTCACCGACCTCGGCCCCGACGTGGGTGCCGAGCCCGCTCCGTCGCTTGACGTACGGCGAGGTGTACCACAGCAGGCCGGGGTCGGCGATCAAGTCGCCTTCGGCCTTGTGTCGACGCAGCCGGTAGTTGTAGTACGGGTTGCTGTCGTCGAGCGCGACGCTGTGCGCCTGGTCTCCGGACAGCCCGCGGGTCTGCTGGTTGTCGGATTGGAAGAGGCCGGCCACCCACTCGAACGCCATGAGACGGTGCTCCGTGGTCCCGGTCCCGGACCCACTACGCGGAAGGTACCCCGCGCGGAGGGATCTGGGCCACCGCGACCTCGGGAGATACCACTGGGTCCCCAGGAGGCAGGTGTACCGATGGCCAGTGTACGACCGTTCCGCGCGCTGCGACCGCGCGACGATCTCGCCCGACAGGTGATCGCTCCCCCGTACGACGTGCTGACCGAGGTCGAGGCGCGCGCGATCGCCCGCGAGCGCAACAGCTTCGTGCGGGTGACCCGGTCCGAGGTGGACCTGCCCCCGGGCACCGATCCCCACGCCGAGGTGGCGTACACCACGGCGCGCGCGAACCTCGACGCGTTCGTCGCGGCGGGCGTCCTGGTCGAAGATCGCGAGCCCACCTACTATTTCTACGGCCAGGTGATGGGCTCCCACGAACAGGTCGGGATCCTCGCCGGGTGCAGCGTCGACGAGTACGACGACGGGCGGATCGCGAAGCACGAGTTCACCCGGCCGGACAAGGAAGACGACCGGACGCACCACATGGACGTGCTCGACGCCCAGGTCGGCCTCGTGTTCCTCGCGTACCGGCCGACCGCTGAGCTCGACCGGCTCACGACCGAGGTCACCCGCGGCCGACCGGCGTGGGAGGTCACGACCGAGGACGGCGTGATCCACCGCCTGTGGGTCGCGCCCGCGTCGGCGATCGAGCCGATCCGGGCCGCGTTCGCGCAGGTCCCGCGCCTGTACATCGCCGACGGCCACCACCGGTCGGCGGCGGCGTCGCGGATCCACGCCCAGCGCCGCTCGGCCTCGTCGGCCGAGTTCCTCGCCGGCCTGTACCCGTCGGACCGCCTGCAGGTGTTGGCGTACAACCGGGTGGTCCACGATCTGAACGGGCTCGACCCCGCCGCGTTCCGGACCCGGCTCGCGGCCGCGTACGAGCTGGTGGACGACGGCGCGTCCCGCCCCGCCCGCCGGGGGGAGATCGCGATGTACCTCGACGGCCGGTGGACGCGGCTCGTCGCGCGCCCGGCCGTCCGATCGAGCGACCCGGTGGCGGGCCTCGACGTGTCGATCCTCCAGGATCATGTGTTGGGGCCGATCCTCGGGATCGACGATCCCCGCCGGTCCGAGCGGATCACCTTCGTCGGGGGGATCCGCGGCGAGGGCGCGCTGAAGTCGGCGGTGGACGGGGGTCGCGCGGTCGCGTTCCACCTGTTCCCGACGTCGCTCGACGAGCTGTTCGCGGTGGCGGACGCGGGGATGGTGATGCCGCCGAAGAGCACGTGGTTCGAGCCGAAGCTCCGAGAGGGCGTGGTGGTGCGCCGCCTCGGGTGAGACCGCGGTGGACCCCGCGCGCTGTCCCACGGAGACCGCGTGCGGTACGATGGCGGCGATGGACGGCACCCGG
>JBEBJW010001000.1:0-3402 GCA_040079715.1 Myxococcota bacterium
CCTTGACCGGTCAATAGCTTCCTTCGACCTCCGCCGACAGGCCCGACATGCTGCCGTGACCGCTCGCATGCGGGAGGCCACGCACAGGCCACGTATTAATTTACGTTAGTTCCGTAGGCAGCCAGGGCCGGATTGGCAGGATGTCGGACGAACGGAACGCGCGGAGCTGGTCCAGGGCTTCGGCCAGGACCTCCGCCACCCCTCCCAATGTCGCGGCGCAGGTGTAGGTGTAGGTCACCCGACGGCCCGAACGGTCAAGCCCCCGTACGATCATTTGCACCTCGACCGATCCGCCGGACTGGCGGATCGGAAGCTCAACTTCGGCCACGGAGCCAGTCGGTGGCTCGGCGTCGACGACCTGGAACCGAAGGGTAGCATGAGATTGGATCCATGCGAGTCCAGTCATGTCGAGCGCCGGCAGGGCCGCCCGCAGGGCCTCCAGGAGCTCGTCTGACGTGCGTGGAAACATCTGTTTGTGGCGCATCAGGAGCGCGTCCACGTCATCTCTGTTCATCAGAAGCCTCTCCAGTAAGGCCCGAAGAAGTTCTGGGGCTTCTCCAGAGCGTGATCTCTACGGTAGAAGGTTGTGATCTCCTTGAGGCCCGGATTCTTTAGAATATAGTCCAACTCCCACTCGGTCCTGAACGGGCGACCCGATCCGAGCCGTGCAGCCACGTCTCCGAATCGACGTTGACTGAAGCCGTCGAGGTTGAAGTGGATCGAATCCGCGTGGTCAATCGCATCGCGGATCCCCGTCGGCCCCGGGAAGCGTTGGCCCCACTGCATCCAGGGTTGACCTCCGGTGAGGGCCGCGAACTGGCTCAGCCTCTCGACCCGGCGAGGCTCCTTGATGGTCCCGGGAATCCACTCGGCAACCGGCGCATACGTTCCGTTGCCTGCGTAGAGCTGCGTGTACCCGAGCGCAATGTCGAAAGACTTCGGCTGGCTCGCGGTAGAAGTCGGAGGAACGTCCGGATCCGCCGCCACACTCGCGACCTCCGTGAGCGGGTTCGTGGCCACCGGGCGAGCGCGATCGCGAAGCGCCATTCCAACGGCCACACTCGATCCGGCCACCGTGGCCAGCGCGCCGAGGCTCGTCCCCCGTTTCGCGGCGACGTTTGCATCGTGGGGGCTCCCTCCCGCAGCCTGGGTCGCGAGCACTGCGGCGGTGGCCCCGATGCTCGACGCAACGAGCTCATTCGTCTCGAGGATCTCCGTATTCGACTCGTCCTCGATCTGTCGCTCGACCCATGCATTCGGCCCGATGTAGCCGATTCCGGACGGCCCGGCGGCTGCGACCTCGGCGTCCGGGTGGTCCTCGAGGTACAGCTCGAGGTTGGCTTGTGCCATGAGCCGCTTGATGAGCTCCTCCTGGGCGGCATCGGGCTGCGGCGATTGCTGCCCGGCCACGCCCTCTACCAGCCACCACAGCGCCCACGGACCATCGATCGTTCCGGTTGGGTCGCATCGCACGATCGGGTTGGCCCTCACGTACACCCACCGGTTGATCCCACCCGCCAGACCAAGCGGATCCGGTCGGTCCCATCTGCCCAACCATGGCGCGCAATACCGAGCCCCGTGGTAGGCGAGGCCGGTCTCGTCGTCCCGCTCCATCCCGGTGTAACGATACCGCTTGGCCGACACCTCGGTATTCTCGGTCGGTGCCCACCAGGACGTGGTGCCGTACGGGTGGTACTCCTCGTAGCTGATGAGGGCGCCGACCTCGTCGACCTCCAGTGTCGCCGACCCAAGGTGGTCGCCGAACTGGTACCGCTGACGCGGAACCGGGGTCGCGACGGCGGAGCGGTCGGTGACCGTCAGCGTCTCGACCAGCGCGATCCGTCGCTGGTCGTCCATCACGTGCACCGTCTCGCGCTCTTCCTGGACCCCGGACGCGGTGCGCTTCCGCCACACCTCGTACCCGCCGACGTAGATCCGCTCCTCCTGCACCCCTCCCTTGTCCACCCGCTTGCGGACCCGCTGCCCGGCAGCGTCGTATGCGTACCACGCCACGCTACCGGCCAAATCGAGGTCCGCGCGGCGGATCTGGTCCTGAGGGTCGCGGACCAGGGCCGGCAGGTGCGGCATCGCGGTCATCGCGCCGCGCTCGTTGTACGGGTACCGGTCGGTGTGGGTTGCAGGGTCGTCCGGATCGTCGCCGGGAGCGCTCGTGCTCACGAGCTGGTTGTTGCCCTCCTCGTACGCGTAGCCGCGACGCCATGCGACGGCGCCGCCCAGACCCTGCTGGTGCTTCATCTCCAGCAGGTTGCCGACCGCGTCGTATCGGTACGCCTGGGTGTACTGCCGCAGGGCCGGGTCGCCCGGGTCCGGGATTGCGCCGGTGGCGCCCGCATAGTCCGCGTAGAACGCTGTGGTCTGGCGCTGGTCCACCTTCTCACGACCGGTGGCGCGGATCAGCCGATACAGGGCGTCGTAGGTGAACGTGCGGGTCGGGGTGATCTGCGCGTTGGCGAAGAACTCGGTCTGCTGCGCATCGTCGCGGATCTCGACGATGTTGCCGACGGCGTCGTGGGTGTACCGGAGGTCCTGCAACGCGGTGCTGCCGCGAAGCGTGTGCAAACGGGTCAGCCAGAACCGGTACGGATCGTAGGCGTACGTCGTCGAGGTGCCGTTGCCGTACGCGATAGACACGCGCTGGCCGCGCGCGTCGTACGCGATGTGGTCCACGAACGAGGTGGCGGGAGCCGCCCCCCGGAGGACGACTGCCACGGTGACGAGCCGTCCGCCTTCGTCGTAGGTGCGGGTCGTGCTCGAGCCGTCGGGGCTGACCTCAGACGTGACCCGGTCGAGCGCGTCATGGCCCGTGGTGACGGAGAACGGCTCGGGGTCGAGCGCCGGGTCCGCGTCCCAGTCCGCGTCGACGGTGATGTCGGCCAGCACCTGGCGCGTCTGGGACACGGTCCGCCCGCGGAAGTCGTGCCCGAGGGTGACCCGACCGGCCGGGTCGTCGACCTGCACCGGACGGCCCTTCGCGAACGGCGGAGGCTCCGGGAGCGCGTCTCCGTACACCGTGCGGGTCGAGCGGCGCTCACCGGCGCCCTCGTCGACCCAGGTCCCGACCGGGCGCCGCAGCGCATCGTAGGCGGTGCGAAGCGACAGGTTCCCGCTGCGCCGGACGCGGAGCGGCTGGCCCGCCACGTCGACCAGGATCCGAGTCTCCCCGCGCCCGCTCACCCCGTCGTAGCCCTCGTCGGCCGCGCCGGTGAACAGCGGGCGGCCCACCAGGTCGAACGTCTGCACCTGGGTCGCGTTGCCGCGCGCGTCGGTGACCTGGAGCACGTAGCCCTGCACGTCCAGCGTCAGGTGCGTGACGTGTTCGGCGACGCCGTCCGGGGTCTCGGTCGATCGGTACACCCGACCCTGCGCGTCGAGGTGGGTCGT
>JBEBJW010001001.1:0-3402 GCA_040079715.1 Myxococcota bacterium
CGACCACCTCGCCCGCGCCCGGGCGGTCCCGTCGCGGCCGCTGCCCCCCCACCACGTGCTGCCGGAGCCGATCGGCGGCGCCGACGTGTCGATCGACGCCGCCGGGCTGGTCGACGTCCCAGCCGACGGGCTCGCCCACAGCGTCGCGGTCCGCACCTGGCCGGTCGGGCTCGAGGTCGCGTACCGAGCCGTCCCGCGCCGCGATCCGCGCGTGTTCCGGCGGGTCACCGCGACGATCGACTACCCCTCCCCGCTCCTGCCCGGTCCGGTCGACGTGTACGTCGGCGGCCGGCTCGAGCTGACCAGCCCGTGGGCCGGGTCGCCCGGTCGGGGGCAGCTCCGGATCGGCCTCGGCGCGGAGGACCGGCTGAAGCTGGTCCGGAACGTCCGGTACCGCGAGGAGACCGCCGGGCTGTTCGGCGGCTCGCGGCGGCTCCACACCACGATCGAGGTCCAGGTGGCGTCGAGCCTCGGCCGCGGGGTCCGGGTCGAGCTGCTCGACCGGCTGCCGATCCCGCGCGACGGCAAGGAGCCGGTCGTCGAGGAGACCGAGGCCGCCCCGGTCGCCCGCCCGTACACCGGCGAGCCGGACGGCCCGATCCTGAAGGGCGGACGCGTCCAATGGGTCGAGGTCCCGCCCGGCAGCGAGGCCCGCGCGACGCTCGGGTACGCGGTGACCCTCGGCGCCCGCGACGAGCTGGTGGGAGGAGACCGCCGTGGCTGATCCGACCGAGCCCCGCGCGGCCCTGCCGACCGCCGACGCTGCGCTCACCGACGCTGGGCTCACCGACGCTGCGCTCACCGACGCTGCGCTCACCGACGCTGGGCTCACCGACGCTGGGCCCGCCGACGCTGGGCTCACCGACGCTGGGCCCGCCGATGCGACGCCGGACCGGACCCCGGAGCGAACTCCGGAGCGAACCGCAGACCCGACGCCGGACCGGGGCCTCACCCGCCGGACCGAGCGGCCCGACCGGATCCGGGTCGAGCTGTTCGAAGACCGGGCCGGGGTGACCCGGACGGTGGCGGTCCCAGCCGCGGGGCGCCACCGGCTGCGGATCGGGCCGGTGTCGCCGCTGGTGTCCGACCGGGCGGTGACGTTCCCGGGCGGCGCCCGCGCGACCCTCGAGGAGGTCCGGATCGAGCGGGTCCGCCTGACCCGGACCGCGGCGGACCCGGAGTCGATCGCCCGGCTCGAGGCGGACTGGCGGATCGCGAGCCGACGGGTCGACGCGGCCACGGTCCACCACCAGCGGGCGGTCGAGCGGGTGAGCCGCGCCGATCGGGCGGTCGACGCCGGGGTCGCCGCCGCCCCGCGGGCGATGGTCGAGCAGGATCGGCCGGAGCGGTGGATCGACGCGGTGGCCGCGCTGGCGAGCCAGGCCCGGGAAGCCCGCGCGATCGAGGTCCGCGAGCGGTGCGCGGTCCGGCGGCGGCGGGACGAGGTGGCCCGCCTGGCCGGGGCCCTCGCGCTGGCCCGCGCCGGGCGGCCGGTGGTGGTCGCGTGGATCCACCTGTCGGTGTGGGCGGAGGAGCCCGGGGAGCTGCTCGTCCGGTACGTCGTGCCGTGCGCGGCGTGGCGGCCGGCCCACCGGGCCACGCTGTCTTCGTCGGGGGACGCTTCGGGGGCCGACGATCGGCTCGGGTGGGAGCTCGGCGCCGTGTGCTGGAACGCGACGGGCGAGGACTGGACCGACGCCGACCTGACCTGCTCGACGGCCCGCCCGGGCGACCTGGCCGAGCCGCCGCAGCTCGACGACGACGCGGTCGTGACCCGGAAGCGCGATCGGGAGGTCGTGGTCGAGGCGCGCGACGTGGCGATCGCGGCCGCCCGCGAGGTCGGCGGTCCGGCGCGGCCGGCGGAGCTGCCGGGGGTCGACGACGGCGGCGAGCCGCGCACCTGGCGGGCGGACGGCCCGGTGACGATCCCGTCGGACGGTCGTCCGGTCACGATCCGCCTCGACGCGTGGGAGGGGCCGGCCGAGTCTCGGTGGGTGGCCCTGCCCGAGCTCGCCGGCGCCGCGGTCCTCCGGACGACGCAGCGGAACGGCGGCACCCGGCCGCTGCTCGCCGGACCGGTCGAGCTGGTCCGCGACGGGGTGTCGATCGGGCGCGGCGCGATCCCGCTGGTCGCCCCGGGCGAGGTGTTCCCCCTCGGGTTCGGTAGCCACGACGGGCTGCGGATCTCGCGCCGACAGACGCACGAGGTCGACCGGACGCTGCTGACCGGCCACCAGCGGCACCTGTTCGCGGTCGAGGTCCGGGTGGTCCACCTCGGCGCCGAGCCGGTGCGGGTCGAGGTGCGCGAGCGGATCCCGACCAGCGAGCTGAAGGAGGTCACGGTGGGGGCTCCGACCGCGGACCCGGCGCTGGATCTGCCGGTCGACCGCGACGGGTTCTGCCGGTGGACCCTCGCGCTGGCCCCCGGAGAGGTCCGGGTGGTCACCCTCCGGTGGACGATCGACGCGCCGTCCCACGTCACGCTGCCGTTCTGACCGCCAGCGACGACCCGCGTCAGGCGGACCGCAGGGTGGCGCAGCCAGTCGCGCAGCGACCGAGCGCAGCGAGCCCGGAGGGAGGCCGGCCCGCGGAGCGGGCGACGCCCCGAGCCCCGAGCCCCGAGCCCGCGTGGCGGCCCGATCAGCTCGTGGCGACCAGCTTCTCGAGCTCGCCCTGCTCCCACATCTCCATCATGATGTCGGACCCGCCGACGAGCTGGCCGTCGATGTACAGCTGCGGGAACGTCGGCCAGTTGCCGTAGTCCTTCACCGCCTGCCGCAGCTCGCCGTCGGACAGGATGTCGAAGCTGGCGAACGGCGTGTTCAGCGCGCGGAGGATGCTCACCGCCCGCATCGAGAACCCGCACTGCGGCGCGTCCGGCACGCCCTTCATGAACAGGAACACCTTGTTCCCGGTCACCATCTGCTCGATCCGCTTCCTGGTCGCCTCGTCCATCCAAGTCTCCTACCGGTGGGGCCAGACATCCGGGGTGAACGTCTTGAGCTGGAGCGCGTGGATGTCGCTCCGCATGTGGTCGCCGAGGGCCCGATACACCGCCTGGTGCTGCTGGATCCGCGACTTGCCCACGAACACCGACGACACCACCTCCGCCTGGAAGTGGGTGCCGTCGTTCGCGGGATCCTCGACGATCGCGACGCAGTCCGGGAGGTTCTCCTCGAGGATGCGGCGGATCCGTTCGGCGGAGAACATCGTCCCTCCGGGTCGGCGGAGTCCGTATCCCCGGCCGACCCCGACCGACAACCCCGGATCTCCCCGCCGACGCGAGCCCTCCGCGCTCGACGATCCGGGTCCGGGTCGGGTACGGTGCGGCGATGTGGACCCTGGTCCTGGGGTGGATCCCGCGGTCCCACGCCGCCGACGTGGAGCGCACGGTCGCCCGGG
>JBEBJW010001002.1:0-3400 GCA_040079715.1 Myxococcota bacterium
CTGGAGGACCGCGCCGGTCCGGTCGCGGAACCGGATCGCCGCGCCCTCGTCGGCGGCGGTGTTCCCGAAGAACGAGGCGTTGGTCACCCGGAACGCGGTCGGGCGACGGGCGTAGATCGCGCCGCCGGCGGCGTCGGCCGAGCTGCGGCAGAACACGGTCCGGACGAAGTCGACCCCGGCGTCCTCGACGTACACTGCGCCGCCCGAGCCGTCGGCGTGGGCGTCGACGAACCGGACGTCCGTGGCGTCGATCGACCCGGCGAACAGGAACACGGCGCCGCCCTCGTCGGCGGCGGTCGACCCGGTGAACGCCACGTCGGTCAGCGAGACCGCGCCCACGTCGGCGAACAAGGCCCCGCCCCGGTTCGCCACGTCCCCGACGAACGACGAGCCGGTGACCGTCACCGTGCACGCTTCCCCGGCGAAGCACCCGATCGCGCCGCCGTCCGTCGCGCGGTTCGCGGTGAACGTGCTGTCGGACACGGTCAGGGTGTTGCCGTCGTACAGCGCGATCGCGCCGCCCCACGTGCCGGCGACGTTCTCGGTGAACGTCGAGCCGATCACGGTGGCCGAGGCCGCGCCGTTCAGCAACGCGATCGCGCCGCCGACGTGATTCAGGCTCGTGTTCTCGGTGAACGTGCAGGTGTCGAACGTGGCGGTGGCGTCCTCCGCGAGGCGGACCGCGCCCCCGTCGCTCCCGCCGCCGCTGACCCGGTTGTGCTCGAACGTGACCCGGGTGAACGTGGCGCCGCCGCGGCCGCCGATCGCGACCGCGCCGCCGAACAGGGCCTGTCCGCCGGTGAACGACGCGTCGACCGCGACCAGATCCGACTGGTCCCGGACCAGCACCAGCCCGCCGAGGTCCGTGCTGGTGCCGTCGACCATCGCGACCCCGTCGAGGGTCAGTTGACCGGTGCCCTCGACCTGGAACGGGCGGCCGGCGCCCCCGCCCGACACCGTCAGGTCGGTGAACGTGACGTCGCCGGTGACCTCGATCCCCTGCGGGTCGGTCACCGTGAGGGTGGTGCCGCCGACCGACACGCCCCGGACCGTGACCGCGACCGACACCGCGCCCGTCAGATCGCCGGTGATCCACTCGCCGCCGTCGATCGCGATCTCGTCCCCGTCGTCCGCGTCCACGAGGGCGGCGGACAGGGTCGGGTAGTCGTCCGGGATCGCGAGGATGGCCACCAGCGCTCCGCTCGTGCAGGTGCGGTCTCGTATCGTACACTACCGCCCCATGAACACCCCCGACGACCTGTTGGCCCTCGCCGGCCAGAGCCTCCACTCGCGGATCCGCCGCGCGATCGGCGCGATGCCGCCGGCCGCCCTCCAGCTCGTCGACGCGCGGCTCCGCAGCGACGCCCGCGAGGCCGGCCTCGTGTACGAGCGGGACGACACGGTCGAGGCGATCCGGGTGCTGCTCCGCCCGATCGCGGTCCTGCCCGAGCAGCTCGCGTACCTCCACCAGGTCACCCTCCAGATCGTATCGGCGTTGAAGGGCCTGCCGACGCTGTTCCTCGCCGACGACCGCGTCCGGTCGACGATCCGGATCCGCCCGGACGAGGAGGCGTTCTTCCGGTCGGTGTGGCGCCCGGAGCACGCGGTCGACAACCCCGTGTACGGGCGGCTCGACGCGGTGTTCGACCCGACGTCGCCGCACTGGCGCGAGACGCTGAAGTTCGTCGAGTCGAACCTGTCGGGGGTCGGCGGGATCCACATCGCGCCGGTGGCCGAGTCGCTCGTGTTCCGCGACGTGGTGCCGCTGCTGACCGCCCACGATCCCGGCCTGCACCTGTCGCTGCCGCGGGATCAGCGCGAGCTGTTCCTGCAGCTCCTGGTCGACCACGCCCGCGCGATCGGCCGGGGGACGGGGGCGTTGTGCCTGCTCGAGCCGATGTACGTCACCGGCGGCCCGGTCGAGCAGTCCGCGCTGTGCCGGCACCTCGAGGCGCTGTTCGGCGTCCGGATGGTCCACGCGGACCCGCGCGACCTGCGGATCGAGGGGGACGAGGTCAAGCACGGCGACGCGGTGATCGACGTCGTGTACCGCGACTACGACGTCCGCGATCTCCTCGCGCTCGAGGCCGAGGGGCACGATCTGGCGCCGATGCGCAGGCTGTTCGCCGAGAACCGGGTGGTGTCGTCGATCGGGGCCGAGCTCGACCAGAAGGCGTCGTTCGAGATCCTGACCGACCCGCAGTACGAGTCGCACTTCGCGCCCGAGAAGCGGCGGTTGTTCGCCCGGCACATCCTGTGGACCCGGAACCTGTTCGAGCGGACCACCACCCTCCCGGACAACCGGCCCGGCGACCTCGTCCCGTGGGTCCGGGCCGAGCGGGAGCAGCTCGTGCTCAAGCCGAACCGGGGGTACGGCGGCGCCGGGATCGTGCTCGGGGTGACCTGCACGGCGTCGGCGTGGGACGACGCGATCGCCGAGGCGCTCCGGACCGCCGACGATCCCGACGCGTCGTGGGTCGTGCAGCGGCTGACCGAGATCCCGGTGTACGACTTCCCGGTGGTCGGCGAGACCGGGCACGTCCACGACGAGCCGTTCTACGTGGTGATGGGGTTCGCCCCGACCGATCGCGGCCTCGGCAACCTGTGCCGGGTGTCGCAGAAGCAGGTGGTGAACGTCGCGCAGCGCGGCGGGGTGGTCGCGGTGCTGACCGGCGACGGGTCGACCCACCTCCGCGGTCCGGCGCGGGTCCGGCGCGGCGACGAGGCGCTGGTCGCGTTGAACCAGGAGATCGCGTCGATCCGGCACCTCGACGCGGCGATCGATCTGCTCGGGTGGGACGAGGAGACGATGCTGCCGCGGGGCGCCCGGTCGGAGCGCGGCGAGCAGCTCGCGACCCTCGAGAGCGTGCGCCACCTGCGGCTCGCCTCCCCGTGGCTCGGGGACTGGCTGGCCGAGGCGCGGACCGAGGCCGCTCCGGGATCGGTCGACGCGATCGAGCTCGCGCTGCTGGCGAAGCGGCGGGATCGGGCGCTGGTGGTCCCGGACGCGCTGGTTCGGGCGATCGCCGAGGCGCGGTCGCGGTCGCTGGCGAGCTGGGAGGAGGCGCAGATCACCGGCACGTTCCAGACCTGGCTGCCGGCGCTGACCGAGCTCGTGTCGCTGTCGCGCGAGCGGGGCGCGGCGCTGGCCCGGGGCGGCAACGCGTACGACGCGCTGCTGGACGAGCACGACGACGGGATGACCCGGGCGGGGGTCGGGCCGGTGCTGCGCAAGCTGCGGGACGAGCTCCTGGCCCTGCTGGATCGGATCCCGGAGGCCCCACCGGCCGGGTGGCGGAGCGGGCGCCGGTGGCCGGACGCGGCCCAGGAGCGGTTCTGCCGGGACGTCGCCGCTGCGGTCGGGTTCGACTTCGACCGAGGGCGGATCGACCGGTCGAGC
>JBEBJW010001003.1:0-3400 GCA_040079715.1 Myxococcota bacterium
GCTCCTGGCGGTGGCCGTGGTCCGGAGGCGGGGTCGGACGGCCGGCTCGCGGCGCTGACCCAGCCCCGCGCGACCTGCCGGTGGTGCCGCCGCTGTCCACACCGCGACGACCCGTCCGTCGGTTGAACCTGGGAGCGGAGATGCGACAGGGCGCGACCGTCATCGCGACGGTGACCCAGGTGGTCGAGTACGGCGCGTTCTTGCGGGTCGACGACTGGAGCGGGCTGCTGCACCGGATCGACTACGGCTGGAGCCGGTTCGGCGACGCTGGACCGAGGGTCGGCGACACGATCGAGGTCCTCGTCGAGCAGGTCGCCGAGGACAGCCGACGGTTCTCCGCCAGCCGGAAGGCGCTCCTGCCCGATCCGTGGGTCGGCGCGGCGGAGCGGTACCCGGTCGGGACGGCCGTCCGATGCCGGGTGCACGGTCCGTCGACCCCGGGGTACTGCGAGGCCACGGTGGAGGACGAGCTCGACGGGCTCGTGCAGGACCTCCCGGCCGAAGCCCCCGCCGGTCGGCTGCTCGACGCGATCGTCGACCAGGTCGATCCGGATCGGCGGCGAATCCTGGTCCGCGCGGCGCCGGAGTTCTCGTTCGGCTGGTGGTCGTTCACCCTCGCCCCCCACCGGCCGGCGGAGGGCACCTACGACCGGTTCTCGTGGGTGCCGGCCCTGGACCACCCGCTCCACGGGGACTTTCGCTGGCTCGGCGGCGCGGAGAACCCCACGAACGACGCGTTCGCCCGATTCCGGGAGGTCCCTGCGCTGCGGGACCGGATCTTCTCGTGCACCGGCTGCCGATGGACGGCCGACGAGCCCGTGCCGTGTCCCGTGTTCCCCGGCGCCCACGCCACCCGGTTCCTGGCGGATCCCCAGGGGTTGCTGAACTGGTACCTGCACCTCGACGCGGGCGGGCGGACCCGGGTCCTCGTGTCCCCGCTGGTGTTCCGCGCCGACACCGAGCGGTGGCGGGCGCTCGCGAGCACGTGGGAGTGCGCGCCCGAGTTCGAGGCGTTCGTGTACCGGTTCTGGCTCGAGAACCAGATCTGGCGAGCCCTGCACGGCGAGATCCCGCTCGACGACCCCCACCGGGCCTACCTCGCCGCGCTGGACCACGGCCCCGCCTGATCGCGCACCTCCGCAGCGCTCACGACGGACCGCGGTGGGCGAACGCGCGGCGGGCGTCGTGGTCCGCGCGGACGATCTCCGCGAGCGCGGGTCGGTCGAGCGCGAGGTACACGTCGACCAGCAGCGCCTCGACGTCCCGTCGATGGGTCGGGAGGTCGAGGTGGTCGAGGGCCCGCCCGATCGCGAGCGCCGGGGCCGGTCGCGCGTGGTCGAGCGCCGCCCGGGCGGCCGCGAGCAGCGCCGGGACTCGCTCCGGGTCGATCCGATCCTGCACCACCTCCGCCGGGAGCGGGTCGTGCGGACCCGGGGCGGCGACGCCGGGCCCCCGGACGGCCTCGGTCCGCGGGTGTGGGCACGCGCGCGCCGTGTCCTCGGCGACGGCCTGCCGGTCGGCCGCGTCGAGCGCGTAGGCGTGCTCGAGCAACAGCCGGAGCTCGAACCGCGCCTCCCCGGTCGCCTCCGCGGCGTCGGCGCGGAGCTCGCGCCCGATCACGCCGAGCAGCGACGGTCCGTCGACCGCGATCGGATCGTACGACCGGTGGGTGTGGACGACCAGGCACGGCGCGAACCGCGGATCGTCGACCCACAGACCCCAGTGGAGGCCGTCGATCCCGCCGCGCATCACCGTCACCAGCTCGGGCGGGTCGCCGGGGTGCCGATCGTCGAGCCGTGGGTCGGCGGATGCGTCGGCGGCGTCGAGCCGACCGGGGTCGAACGCCGCGAGCAGGTTGCAGGTGCCGAGGCCGCACGTCATCCACGGGGACCCCGTCTCGGTCGATCGGAGCTGCCCGACGGCGTCGAACCACGCCCGGGCGACCGCCAGACCCCGCGGGACGGGGAGGCCGAACCGGCCAGCGAACGCCGCGACGGCCGGGAGGCGCGCGACGGCCGACCGCAGCGCGTCGTCGGTCCGGGTCCGGATCGCGTCGGACCCGGGGTGCCCCCGGGTGACCCGCCACGCCGCGTACGCCCGGTCGTCCGCGACCTCCGGGGTCTCCGGGGCGGTCGGGCCCCGGAACGACCAGTCGCGCAGCCCCAGCCGCCCGCGGAGCGCCCACACGGCGTCCTGCTGGTCGGGCGCCAGGTCGAGGGCGCGCATCGCCCGCAGGAGCTCCGCGCGGGGGCCCAGGTCCGCTGCGCGCCACGCCCGCGCGATCGCTGGCCACCGATCCACCTGCGCCTCGGGCGAGGCGTCGGCCATCCGCGCCGTCAGGTCGCGCTGCTGGTCGGCGAGGGACGCAGCGGACGCCGTCCAGATCCGCTCCTCGAGCGCGCGGTAGTCCTGCCCGGTCGGGGACGCCGGATCGAGCTCGGGGTGCGCCGGATCCCAGCTCCGGGCCGCGAGGGCCTCGGCGCACCACGCGATCAGCGGCTGGTCCGGGCCGTGCGCCCGCGCCCGTCGGCGGCACAGGTCGAGGTACGCCGACAGCGGCGGGACCCGGAGCGGACGGACCGGCGTGACGTCGCCGAACGGCACCGCGACGCACCTCGCCCGGATCGCCCAGACCGCGGTGGGTCGCGCCACGTCCGGGTCCGGGTCGGTCCACAGGAACACCTGGCCCGAGCGCTCGTCGACGTCGCCGACCGTGTACGCGCGGCAGGCGACGGCGTCGTCGAGGTGAGCGTGGACGAACACCACGTCCCCGAGCTGATACCGGCTGTCCGGCGACACGCGCGGCGGGAGGTCCGACCCGTCCGGCTCGAACGCGGCGGCGTCGACCGCGACCCGGACCGGGCGGCCGAACAGGCTCAGCTCGACCTGCAGCGAGTCGCCGTCGACGTCGACGACCACCCCGGTCATCCCGCGGCGCGGTCCGTCGGTGACGCGCCCGCGCGCTCCGCGCTCGAACGGGTGGTCCACCCGCACCTCCACCCGCCTCGTGCCCCGGCGGACGATGGGGCGCCGTTCACAGTCCTGTGACGATCGGAGCCCGTGGGTCCAGGGCACCCGGGTGGTGGTGACCGCGCCGAGCGCCTCGTCGTTCGACGTCTCGTACGCCGCGAGCCAGGTGTCGACGTCCGCCGATCGCCACATCGACGCCGTTCCCGCCGAGCGGAGCACCGGATCGAGGCCCTCCATGCCACCCGACCGGGTCCAGATCCGCGACGCGACCGTCGCGCGGCGTCGACGAGGCGGCCCCGCGGACCGACGACGTTCGGCCGTCCACCGCCGGAGCGGCATGCCACCCCGCGCCCGACCGGGCCCAGATCCCCGACGCCGCGACCGTCGCGCGGCAGCACGAGGCGGCCCCCGACGATCGAGCGCGTACGGC
>JBEBJW010001004.1:0-3399 GCA_040079715.1 Myxococcota bacterium
TCAGCCACTACAAGATGCCGTTCGTCGGCGGCGAAGGGACGATCCAGCTCGGCCTCGGGATGAAGAACCCCATGGGCGCGTGGATCGTGAACGTCGGCACGTCGCCGCTGCCCGCGGGGAATTCCATCCCGACGCCGCTGGTGGCGCAGGTCGCGAACACGCCGCCGTCCGGCAGCGGCACCGCGCCGCCTTCCACCGGGCAGAACTCGCCGACCGAGTGCGTCTCGACGGTGGTCGCGGTCCCGGCGTCCTCGTCGAGCCGCAGGGTCACGGCGCGCGACGGCTCGGGGGGCTGCCGGTTGTCGAACAGCGTGAGCTGGTCGTCGACCAGCGTCGCGTGGTGCTGGCCGAGGAACTGGCCCTCGGCGTCGACCACGAACGACGACGGGATCGGGGAGGCCGCATCGCCGGTGATCACCCCGACCACCTCGCCGAACGTCGGCGAGCTGCGGTTCCCGTCGATCCCGTACACCGCCGACAGCCAGCGGAACGACACGATCCACCCGCCGTCCGGGGTCACGGTGATCCCGTTGGCGTGAGACCAGTCCAGCGGCTCACCCAGATCGGGCGGACCTCCGAGGTTGGCCGGCGGTCCGCCGCCTGCGAGCAGCTGGTTCGGATCGAGGTGGTCGATCAGGTGCCACTGATCGACCAGGGCGCCCGCCGCGTCGTAGACCGCGACCCCGTCGACGACGTACACGTTGCCATCCGGGCCGATGACGTCCTCCGCGAACAGCGCGAGGGTGTCGTCCCCTGCGCGCACCACATCGTGGTGGAGGCGCAGCGCGCCCGGTCCGCCCGGGATCGTCAGGCCGGGCGCGCCGGTGAACGACCACTCCTGGATCCCGCCCTCGGTCAGCACCAGGACGCCGTCGTCGGTGAGCGACATCCCGCCCACGCCCTGCTGGTTCGCCGCGACCTCGGACACCGGCTGGTACCAGCGCACCGCGCCGGTCGGGTCGAGGACCACCACGAAGGACACGCCACCGCAGGTCAGCGGCTGGATCAGGGCCTCGAGCGAGGTCGCGCCCCCGACGTCGACCGTCAGCCCGGACAACGCCTCCGGCAGCGGGTCGGTGGTGAACGCCTGGTCGAGCGGGCCCCCGTCGGTGGAGACCGACACCTGGTACGCGGTCTCCGGGCGGAGACCCCACAGGGTGTACGGACCGTCCCCCTGGAGCGTGACCGAGTCCCCGTCGGGGTCGGTGTAGGTCAGCGACGACGACGCCCGGTCGACCGTACAGTCCACCCGCAGCACGTTGTCGTCCTGAGCGGCGCAGCTCACCGCGTCCGCGCCCGGCGGATCGTCGTCGGGCGGGGTGCAGGCGAGTATCGAGGTCCAGAGCATACTTCCTCCTCTCCGGCACCCGAGGTGCCAGTGTCGTTGTCCGTGCCGGGACGAAGCTCAGCGGCGGCGCAGGCCTTCGGCGATCGCGCGGACCTCGGCCCGGCGGGCGGTCTCCCCGCTGGCGAGGTAGGCCTCGGCGGTGTCGCGGGCCTCCGCGTCGCGGCCGGCGCGGATCAGCACCCCGAGGCGGAGCACCAGGAGCTCACCGCGCTCGGGGCGTCCGGCGTGGGCGAGCGCGAGGCCGCGGTCGATCGCGTCGAGCACCTCGACGTCGGGCCGATCGGCAGCCCGGAGCGCGCGGGCCCGCCCGGTCCAGGCCGCCGCCGTCGTCGGCAGGCAGGTGACCTGCTCACCGGCGCCCAGGATCCGGCGCCCTCCGTCGCGGCAGTCCACCGCGACCCGGCCCCGGGCGACCTCGACCGTGGTGCCGAGGGCCGTGCGGCGGACGTCGAACGCGGTCCCGACCACCTCGATCCGCGCCTCCACGGTCTCGACGACCAGATCGATCCCACGGTTCGGCGTGACGTCGACGTGGAGGTCGCCGGACTCCCACCGGATCCGCGGCGCCGACGGGCTGCCGCTCGCCGACCCGAGGCCGTCGCAGGTCAGCGCGACGTCCTCGGTCAAGCGGACCTCGCCGCCGAGGGCGACCGGGGCGAGGACCGGCGCGGGCCGGGTCGCCACGAACCACGCCACCGCGGCGACGGCGGGCACCGTCACCAGCAGCAGCCACCAGCGACCGCGTGGGGCGTCCTCGGCCGCGAGCGCTGCCCGCCGCAGGCGCTCGATCGCGGGTGCGGTCGGCTCGGTGTGCCGGCGCACGGTCCGGAGGTGGCGATCCCAGCCGCTCATCGCGTCTCCTCCGGCACCAGGCCGCGCCGGAGCGCGTCGGCCCCGAACCGCTCGCGGGCGCGCCGGAGGCGGCTCCGCACCGTGCCGATCGGGACGCCGACCAACCCCGAGACCTCCTCCGCCGTCCGCTCCTCGAGGTCGCACAGGACGAGGATCTCGCGCAGATCGTTCGGGAGGCCGTCGAGGACGGTGTGGACCACCCGCGCGAGGTCGCCGTCGTCGGTGCGGCGCGGATCCGCCACGTCGGGCACCACGCCGGGGACCCACCGTCGGAGCCACGCGCGCCGACGGTGGTCGATCACCACCCGGCGGGTGATCGCGAACAGCCAGGCCGGCAGGGTCTGCGGATCGCGGAGCGTCGCGAGGTTCCGGAGCACCCGGAGGAACACGTCCTGCGCTGCGTCCTCGGCGTCGATCCGCGGACCACCGAGGCGGGCGCACCACCGGAGCACCGGGGCGGACCACGCGTCGACCAGAGCAGCGTACGTGATCGGCCGGGGGCGCGTGTCGGCAGCGATGGCCGGTGGCGTGGGCATTCGTACGGAGAGGACGGCGCTCCCCGACCGATCGATCACCGATTTCACTCCGACCGGGAGGACGCGCCGCCGGTCCGGCCGTCGCCAGCAGCGGGGAACCGCCAGACCAGGACCACCCCGGCCCCGAGCCGCCACGGGCGATCCGCCTCGACCGCCGCCGCCGGCGTCGCGACCGGTGCGGGCGTCGGCGCGGCCGGGGTCCCCGCCTGGTTCCGCGAGACCTGGACCGTCTCGCCCATCCGCCCGTCGAGCTGGAGCAGGCCCACCGAGCGGAGCTGGAGCCGGGGCGAGAGACGGACCGCGGTCCCGAGGTCGAGCTCGCCGATCGGGGTGACCCTCCGGCGGACCTCGGTGGCCGAGACGGGGTACCACCGGTCGGACGCGCCGATCGCCAGCTCGAGCAGCGGCGACCAGCGGCCGCGCCCGCACCACTCCCCGCCGAGGGTCAGGTCGACCGCGGCGCGGGGGGAGGCCGGAGCGCCGTACCGAACGTCGCCGCTGGCGCGCCGGTAGCGCAGTCCGGCGCCGATCGAGAAGCTCCCGCCGACGGGGACGTCGAGGCCGAGCTGGGCGCTGAGGTCGTTCGCGCCGTCGGGACGGACCAGGCCGAACCCCGCGGACATCGCGAGCGTCGGTATCGCGTTCGGATCGCCGGTCCGGCCC
>JBEBJW010001005.1:0-3385 GCA_040079715.1 Myxococcota bacterium
CGCGGGCCGCCGGGGGGCGGAGCTCGGGTTCCCGGTGCGGGCGGTCCCCCTGTCCCGCGCCGAGGTCGAGGGGTTCTACCAGGGGTTCTCGAACAGCATCGTCTGGCCGCTGTTCCACGACCGGCTGGCGGACATCGCGTTCGCCCCCGAGCACTACGACGCGTACCGCGCGGTCAACCGACGGTTCGCCGGCGTCGTGGCGGGGCTCGCCGACGCGGTCGACCTCGTGTGGGTCCACGACTACCACCTGTTCCACGTCGGGGAGGAGCTGCGCGTCACCCACCCGGACCGGCGGCTCGGGTTCTTCCTCCACATCCCGTTCCCGGCGCCGGACCTGTTCCGCCGCCTGCCGTGGCGAGACGCGCTGCTCCGGGCGCTCCTCGCGTACGATCTGGTCGGGGTGCAGCACGCCCGCGACGCCGACAACCTCGTCGCGAACCTCCGGGCGATGCCCGAGCCGCCCGTAGTGACCGTCGACGGCGGCGAGATCCGGGTCGGGCACCCCGGCGGGACGACCCGGATCGCGGTGCTCCCGATCGGGATCGACCCACGCCCGTGGGAGGCCCGCGCCCAGCGGCCGGAGGTCGTGGCCCGGCTCGACGAGCTCCGGCGGCTCCAGCCGGAGCTGAAGCTGGTGCTCGGCGTCGATCGGCTGGACGAGACCAAGGGCCTGTTCGAGCGCCTGCGCGCGTGGGAGCACCTGATCCGCACTCGCCCCGCGCTCCGCGGTCGGGTCCAGCTGGTCCAGCTCGTGGTGCCGTCGCGGGAGAACGTCCCCCGGTACAAGCAGATCAAGCGGGACGTCGAGCGGATGGTCGGCGAGATCAACGGCGCGCTCGGGATGCCCGGGTGGGCGCCGATCTCCCACCTGTACCGGGCGGTGCCCCCAGACGAGCTCACCGCGCTGTACCGGGTCGCGGACGTGTGCATCGTCAGCTCGATCAAGGACGGGATGAATCTGGTCGCGATGGAATACTGCGCCGCCCAGGTCGACGAGATCGGCGCGCTGGTCCTGTCCGAGTTCGCCGGGGCGGCGGATCTCCTCGGGCGGTGGGCGTGGATCGTCAACCCGCACGACCGGGTCGGGACCGCGGACGCGATCGTCGCGGCCCTCGACGCCCCGCTCGACGAGCGCCGACGGCGGATGCGCGCCTTGCGTCGGCTCGTCCACGACAACGACGTGTACGCGTGGGTCGATCGGTTCGTGCAGGCGGTCGCCGACGCTCCGGGCGATCCCCCGCGATCCGTCGCGGCCGGCGGCGAGGCGGACCCGGCGGTAGGCGCGAGCCGTGGCCCCGTCGTGGCGGTGGCTTCGTGACCGTCGACCCGTACGACGCGATCCTCGTCGGCAACGGCCAGTCGGCGTTCCTGATCGGGCGGGACGGTGCGGTGAACTGGGGCTGCCTGCCGTCGTTCGACGCCGACGCGGTGTTCGCCCGGATGCTCGATCCGGAGGGCGGGGTGCTCGACGTGGCGGTCCAGGGCGCAGCGCCGGTGTCGCAGCGGTACCTGCCGCTGACCACGATCGCGGTCACCCGCCTGTCCGGCTCGGGCGGCACAGTGGATCTGATCGACTTCATGCCGCGGTACCTCCGCGAGGGCCGCCTCGTCTACCCGCCGACCCTGATCCGGATCCTCCGCCCGGTCGACGGCAGCCCCCGCCTCCGGATCCGGTGCCAGCCCCGCCCTGGCTTCGGGACATCGTCGGCGCTTGCGGAGCGGATGGGCGACCGCCTGTCGTACGCGGGCCCGTCCGGGCGGTGCACGGTCGAGTCGAGCCTGTCGCTGTCGCGGATCGCCGCGGAGGAGGTGGTGACGCTGCACCGCGACGCGTTCCTCGCGGTGACCTGGGGCGAGCCGTCCACCCCGACCGATCTCGACCGGGCGCTCGAGCTGCTCGCGCGGACCCAGGCGTACTGGGAGGGCTGGAGCCGCCACTGCCACCTTCCGGGCGAGTACCAGGAGGAGATCCTGCGATCGGCGCTGACCCTGAAGCTGCTGATCCACCAGCCGACCGGCGCCGTCGTCGCCGCCCCCACCACCTCGCTGCCGGAGGTGCCGGGGGACGTCCGGAACTGGGACTACCGGTTCTGCTGGCTCCGCGACAGCTACTTCACCGTCCGGGCCCTCGCGTCCCTGTCGCACTTCGACGAGCAGGCGCGGTACCTCGGGTGGCTCGCGGATCTGCCGCTGCACCAGGAGCCGCTCCCGCCGGTGTTCTCACTCGACGGGGCGACCGGACCGCTGGTGGAGCGGACGATCGGCGGCCTCGCCGGCGCGCTCGGGAGCCGGCCGGTCCGGGTCGGGAACCAGGCGGTCGAGCACCGCCAGAACGACGTGTACGGCGAGCTGATGCTGAGCCTCGCGCCGGTGTTGCTCGACATCCGGTTCCAGGAGCCCCAGCTCCGGGAGACGCTGTGGTCGGCGGTGACCACCCTGGCCGACGCCGCGATGCGCGCGTGGGCGCTGCCGGACGCCGGGATCTGGGAGTACCGAGACCTCGAGGACCACTACGTGTTCAGCAAGGTGATGTGCTGGGTCGCGCTGCACGAAGCGTCCGGGCTCGCGGCCTGGCGCGGGGATCGCCCGGCGGCGCGGCGGTGGCGACGCGAGGCGGCGACGATCCACGCCGAGGTGCTGTCCCGTGGCTGGTCGGACGAGCTCGGCGCGTTCACCGGGGCGTACGGCAAGCCATTCCTCGACGCGTCGGTGCTGTTGATGGCGTCGATCGGGTTCCTGCCGGCGTCCGAT
Organism: Myxococcota bacterium; assembly: GCA_040079715.1. Lineage (GTDB taxonomy): Bacteria > Myxococcota_A > UBA796 > UBA796 > JACKER01. Next base: position 2,752 of record JBEBJW010001005.1, read on the forward strand.
CCCCGGTACCGGTCGACGGTCGCTGCGGTCGAGCGCCACCTGGTGGTCGACGACCTGTGCTACCGGTACCGGCGCGCCGACGACTTCGGCGTCCCATCCGCCACGTTCGGGATCTGCACGTTCTGGTACGTGGACGCGCTGTTCCGGATCGGCCGGGAGGCGGACGCGCGGCGGGTGTTCGAGGGGATGCTCCGCCGCGCGAACCACGCCGGCTTGTTCGCCGAGGGGATCGACCCCTCGACCGGCCGCATGACCGGCAACTTCCCGCAGGCGTACAGCCACGTAGCCCTGATCAACAGCGGGATGCTGCTCGCCCGCACCTGGGGCGAGCGCGCGCCGCGCGAGGACGACGGGTGATCGGCCCCGCGCCCGCGTCGTTCGCGCTCGACTTCGACGGCACCCTGGTGGCGCTGGTCGACGATCCGGCGGCGGTGGCGGTCGAACCGTGGGTCCCCGCGCTGCTCGACCGCCTCCGCGCCCGCGACGACCGGGTGACGATCCTGACCGGTCGGCCGGCGTCGTTCGTGGGCGCCCGGCTGCCGGGGGTCCGGGTGGTCGGCATGCACGGGCTCGAGTGGCCGGGCGAGCCCCTGCCCGCCCGGGAGCCGCTGCTCGACCTGCTGGTCGCGTGGGC
>JBEBJW010001006.1:0-3384 GCA_040079715.1 Myxococcota bacterium
GGGTCGGGTGCGCCCCCGACGCCGAGCCCGGAGCGGCGCCGCCCTCGTACCGCCGGATCTGCTCCTCGACCGGGGGCGGGAGCACCAGCGACCCGTTCCGGAGGGTGGGCTCGAGATCGACCGGGGCGAGGATCCCCCGCAGCTCGAGCTCGCACACCTTGAGCGCCTCGGCGAGCGCCACCGCCGACCCGAACCGGTCCGCCGGGTCCTTCGCGAGGCACTGCAGGGTGACCCACTCGAGGGTCGCCGCGACCTTGACCCCCGGGTTCGCCGCCGCGAACGTCATCGGCTTCGCGACCACGTGGCGCGCGAGATCGATCGCCGCGCTCGCGTCGCCGAACGGCCGAGTGCCGGTCAGCATCCGGTACAGGATCGCGCCGAGGCTGTAGATGTCGCTCCGGGGCGTGATCGGCTGCTCGAGGATCTGCTCGGGCGACATGTACCCGGGCGAGCCGTACACGAGGCCGGCCTGGGTCGGCAGGTCGCCGGTGCGGGTGTCCTTCGCGATCCCGAAGTCGACCACCCGCACGAACTCCCGCCGATCCGAGGTCGCGGTCACGATCAGGTTCGCCGGCTTCAGATCGCGGTGGACCAGCCCGAGGCCGTGCGCCTCCGACAGCGACGCGCAGACCTGGGACGCGATCGCGATCGCCCGCAGCGGGTCGAGCGGCGCCTCCTGCAGGATCAGCCCGAGGGTCCGCCCCTCGAGGTACTCCATCGCGATGTAGTACACGTCGTCGTCGGTCTGGCCGTAGTCGTAGATCCGGACCGTGTTCGGGTGGGTCAGCCGCGAGACCGACTTCGCCTCGCGGAAGAACCGATCGTGGAACCGCCGCCCGACGTCGGTGGGGTCCACCGCGAGCACCTTGATCGCGACCGTGCGATCGAGGCCGAGCTGTTCGGCGAGGTACACCCGCCCCATCCCGCCGCTCGCGAGCGCCTTCACGATCCGGTAGCGGTCGTGCAGGACCCGCCCGATCAGTGGATCGGCGGGCATTGCAAAGGTGGGTTGGTCCTCGTCCATCTCGCGGCACCTCACGAGCGGCCCATGGTAGCATGCGCGCGGGGAGGGCTCGTGGGGTGGTCGCGGATCGTCATCGCCGGATCGGCGTTCGGAGTGGGCTGTTCGCTGTTCACCGTCCGGCCCGCGGACTGCACGTCGAACCAGCAGTGTCGCGATTCGTTCGGGTTCGGGTCGGTGTGCGGCGACGACGGGCTGTGCGCCACGACCGAGATCCCCGACCGGTGCCAGACCCGGACGCCGGCCGATCTCGCGTTCCCGCTCGACCCGTCCACCCACCCGATCGGCACGCTGTTCGACCACACCCTCGACACCCACATCGGGAGGTATCGGTCGGTCGATCTGGCGACCGGGCAGGCGAACGGGAACGGCGGCCTCGACGGCGAGTCGTTCGTCACGATCCACTGCACGATCGAGGAAGGCACCGGCTACGACGACCTCACCAAGTCCGACGCCGCGGTCACGATGGGCGACTGGCTGGCGAACGAGGTCGGCGTGCCGGCGATCGTCGGCCCGGCAGCGTCGAGCGACACCGAGGCCGTGTACAACGCCGTGTCGCTCGACTACGGCACGCTGCTGGTCTCGCCGTCGGCCACGAGCCCCTCCCTCACCACCCTCGACGGCCTCAGCTCGACCGACGCGGACCCCGGGCTGCTGTGGCGGACGGCACCCCCGGACGATCTCCAGGGGATCGCGATCGCGTGGGACATGAACACCAACACGTCGACCTACCGGCCGGAGCCGCCGCAGCGGGTCGCGGTGATCTACCAGACCGGCGCGTACGGGGAGGGGCTCGAGGCCACGTTCACCGACGCGTTCGCCGGCTACGGCGGGGAGGCCACCCCGTTCCCGTTCGAGTCGGCGGGCGGGCCGAGCGAGGCGATCGCCGAGGCCGCGTTCGGGTTCGACGAGGTGCTGTTCATCTCGTCCGACGTGGGTGACGTGGTCGCGTTCCTGCTCGGCGCGAAGAACCTCGCGAGCTTCCAGGATCTGCCGCTGTTCCTGACCGACGCAGCCCGGAACACCGACGTACTGACCGAGGCCGCCGACGCGTCGGGGCTGTTCGACCAGATCCGCGGGACCGGCCCGGCGAACCCGTCGGGGACCGTGTTCACCCAGTTCGCGTCCGCCTACGGCAGCAAGTACGGCGGAGACGACGTGAGCGTGCTGTCGTTCACCGCCCAGTCGTACGACGCCGCGTGGCTCGTGATGTACGGCCACGCGTGGGCCCGGTACCAGGAGGACGCGATCACCGGCACCACCATCGCCCGCGGGCTGCGCCGGGTGTCGAGCGGGCCGCCGATCGACATCCGACCGCTGTCGTGGAACGACGTGAAGGCGCAGTTCGCCGAGCACGCGTCGATCGACGTGGTCGGCGCGTCGGGGGACCTCGACTACGACCCGGTCACCGCCGAGACCACCGCCCCGATCGACGTGTGGGTGATCGTCGGCGACGACACGTTCCTGACGGTGGAGAACGTCGATCCGGAGTGACGGCCGTGACGCCCGCCGCGACCCGGCATACCAGGGTCCGCCGGGGGACACGTGAACGTCGCCGTGATGGGTGCCACGACCGGGATGGGGCGCGCGGTCGCGCGGGAGCTGGCCGCGCGAGGAGACACGCTGTTCCTGTGGGGGATCCCGGCAGACGAGCTGGCGCGCTCCGCCGCGGACCTCGAGCAGCGCGGGGCGAAGGGCGGGGTCCACCACGCGGTGGTCGATCTGCTGGACCCGGCCACGTTCAGCCCGGGCGTCGAGACCGCGGCGTCGGTGCTCGGGCGGATCGACGCGGTGGTGATCACCGCCGGGATGTTCGCGACGCAGGACAAGCTCGAGGAGGACCTCGAGTTCACCCGCAAGATGCTGATCGTGAACTACGCCCACCTGGTGATCTTCTGCGAGCACGTGCGCCGGAAGCTGCTGGCGCAGGGCGGGGGCACGCTGTGCGTGTTCTCGTCGGTGGCAGGCGACCGCGGGCGGAAGCCGGTCGCGCTGTACGGCTCGTCGAAGGCGGGGCTGTCGCACTACCTCGAGAGCCTCGACCACCGGTACCGGTCGGCCGGGCTCGTCACCCTGTGCGTCAAGCCGGGGTTCGCGAAGACCGGGATGACGGACGGGCTGAAGCCGCCGCCGTTCGCGGGCGAGCCCGAGCAGATCGCGAAGGACGTGGTCCGGGCGATCGACCGGAAGCGGCCGATGCTGTACACGCCGTGGCCGTGGGCGTACGTGATGATGGTGATCCGGCGCCTGCCGCGGTTCGTGATGCGCCGGGTGGGGTTCTAGCCTCCCAGCCCGTGCCGTGCCCGTGCCCGTGCCCGTGCCCGTGCCCGTGCCCGTGCCCGTGCCCGTGCCCGTGCCCCTGC
>JBEBJW010001007.1:0-3381 GCA_040079715.1 Myxococcota bacterium
ATCGCCACCGCCGCCGCCGCGAGCGAGCCGCGCGGCCCGAGCGCCACGGCGGAGGTCCGCAGCCCGGCGGCCCGGTCCTCGCGCAGGTCCTCGGCGGTGTTGACCAGCACGATGCCCTGCTGCATCACGCCGTACGCGGCGGTGAACCCGAGGAACCACGCCGGCGGCAGGTCGACGAACGGGGCCGACGCGAGGACCATCGGGCCGACGAAGATCAGCGCCCACAGCGTCGGGAGCTGCGCGAGCCCGCGCGCCTTGAGCCGGATCGGCGCGACCGAGTACGCCGCCCCGAGCGCGAGCCCGACCGCGGTCCCCGGCAGGACCCACCCGGGACCGGACCGGACGGACAGGTCGGCGGCGAGCCCGAGCGCGACCGCGGCCGTGACCGCGATCTGCGCGCGGACCACGCCCTCCCCGAGCCCGTACACCGCCTCGGCGGTGCGGGTCTTGTACGGCAGGTCGAGCGCCCGGTCGGCGAGGCAGTTGATCAGGTCGCCGAACTGGAACAGCAGCGCCAGCAGCGCGAGGAGCTCGGCCCACTGCCAGGTCCACGGCCCGCCCGTCCCGTCGCTCGCCACGCTCGCCGGGGCGAGCAGCACCGCGGGGATCAGCGCCAGCGGCAGCTCGGCCACCAGGAACTCCGGGCGCCGGATCCGCACGCTGTCCCAGAACCACGCGAACCGCGCCCGCTCGGGCACCAGCACGTTGACCCGCCACAGGTGCCGCGTCCGCGACCCGACGAACGGGCGGCGGCCGTGCAGCAGGACGAGGTTGTCGGCCACCACGAGGTCGCCCTCGCGCCACGCCAGCGCGAGCGACACCGCCGGATCGTGCAGCGCCCGCTCGAGCTCGCCGGTCGCGTCGGCGGCCTCGGACGGCGTCAGCCCGATCGGATCGACCCGGACCGGGTTCTTGTCGTCGACCGGCTCGGCGTACCGCAGGACGACCTGGCCGGTCCGGGGGTGGTGGTCGACGAGGGGGGCGGTGAACGCCCCGCCGTAGTGGGCGCGCGCCTCGGTCGCGTACCGGAACCGCCAGAACCGCCACCGCCGCCGGGTCTCGGGCGTGGCGCGGTCCCACACCCGGGTCGTGTCGACGAACAGGGTCTCGCCGCCAGCCCCCGGAGGCGGCGCCGCGAGGCACCGGAACACCAGGAACCGCGGCGGGGTGCCGACGAACGCGCCGTCCCAGTGCAGCGGCACCGCCCGGTCGGTGTACAGGTAGTTCGGCGTGTCGTCGACGACCCGGAGCTCGTTCACCGCGCCGAACGGCCAGGCGAGCAGCGGCCCGAGGCGGCGGGCGCCGAGGCAGAACGCGAGCCGGTCCGGCGGGGCGATCCCCCGGAGCACCACGACCCGGGCCTCCTCGGTCCGCGCGGCGAGCCACCCGGCGTCGACGTCGGCGAACGCGGTGCCGTCGGGGAACGTGACCACCACCCCGAACGGCGCGAGCGGCTCCTCCGACCGGATCGTCGCGGTCACGGGTCACCGGCGGGCACGTCGGGCGCGACGAGGTGATCCGGGCGCCCGTCGACCTCCACGACCCGCGCGTCCGGGTGATCCGACCGCTTGACCAGGGTGAACCCCGTCCGGGTGAGCAGCGCGCAGCCGTGCCACGGGGTGAGCCACGGATCGTCGACCGGCAGCAGGTGGAGCCCGAGCTTCGGGCTCCCGGGGGGTTGCGGGTGGATCGACAGCCGGAGCGCGTCCGGGAACGCGGCGGCCACGAGCGCGCCCCACGCCTGGCTCCGCCGGACCGTCTCCCACGCGGCCTCGCGGGTCCGCTCCTTCGCCTGGGTCTTCGACAGGGACGGGTCCACGCCGCGGGCGTCCTCGGCGAGGAACCGGTGGATCCCGTCGACCATCGGGGTCGAGCCCCGGGCCCGGAGCGCGTCGAGCGGCTCGCCGTGGCTGGCGAGGAGGTGCGCCCGGCGTCCGTCGGCGGGCTCGGTCGGGTAGGCGTCGGACAGGTCGAACCACCGGAGGTGGGTGGCGTCCGACCGGGCGAGCTCGGCGCGGATCGCGTCGCGGTACCGGTCGCAGGCGTCGTCGTCGATCCCGACCGCGCCGACGAACACGTGGCCGTCGGACGCGAGCACCATCCTCACCCCGGGCGGGTGCAGCCCGTCGAGCTCGGCGCACAGGGCCTCGAGGTTCGCGAGCGCCAGCCGCTCCGCGAGGTCCGGCAGGGGCCCCAGGACCTTCTGCGGGTTCGGCGACTTGGCGGGGAACCCCGGCAGCACGAGCTCGAGCGGCTGTCCGGCGGCGACGAGGGCCGCGACGCGCTCGGTCCACGTCTCCCGGACCAGGGACTCGGCCCGCGCCCGGTCGGCGGCGGAGCGGGGGTCGGCGAGGGCGAACCGCGCGCGCGACAGCAGCCGGTCGAGGATCGCGTCGGCGACCTGCCGCGGCCCGGGATCCACCGCCACCGGGGCGAGCCGCCCGGCGAGGCGCTCGGCCGCGGCGAACGCGCCCGGGACCATCGCCGCGAACGGCAGCAGCGACAGCGCCGAGCCGGTGGCCTCGATCGCGTCGTCGACCGACCCCTCGTCGAGGACCCACGCGAGCACGACCAGCAGGTGGAGCGCGTACGCGAGGTGGGCGAGCCGGGCCCGGGCGGCGGGCTCGGCGGGGGCGTCGGTCGCCCCGTGGACCGCGGCGGCGAACACCGACGCGACCCGGCGCCGGACCCGGGCGGTCTCCCGGCCGGCGACCGCGACCCGGTCCGCCGGATCGAGCGCGTGGCGGAGCAGGCCGACCAGCGCGGGGCGGTGCGGCGCGGCGGCGGCCAGCTTGATCCGGGTGGCGGCGGCGAACCGCTGGGCGACCGGCCCGGACGGCAGATCGGCGGCGCGCTCGGCCGTCTCGGCGGCGATCCGGTCGTACAGCGCGAGCGCGACGAGGTCCTTGCGGGGGAACGCGGTCGCGAACGCGTCGGGGGTGATCCCGGCGGCCCGCGCGAGGTCGGCGAGATCCACGGCGTCCCACCCGCGCTCGCCGGTGGCGCGCACGGCGGCGTCGAGGATCCGGAGGCGGGTTTCCGGCGTCACCGCGCCATCCTACACCGTGCCCCGACCCTGCCGACCGAGCCGGTCGCGGGTGACCGGGTCCGCAGCGCTCCTCCCACGGGATGCCCGGGGTCGACCTCGTCCACCTTCGCGCGTTCGAGTTCGAGTTCGAGCTCGAGGGCGGAGGACGCTCCCGGCACCTCGGGTCCGGGATACCGCGCCTCCCCTCTGGCAACCCCCTCCGATCCGGCGCGAGCGACCGTCTGCGCGGGGGAGGGGCCCGTGGCGGTCGGTGTCGACTTCGCGGCGCTGGTGGGAGGCGTGACGGTGGTTCTGGGATCCGCGCGTGGTCCGGGGTCTGTCTCTTATACACA
>JBEBJW010001008.1:0-3326 GCA_040079715.1 Myxococcota bacterium
GCTCAACACCGCGCCGACCAGCGCGTCCGGCTCGTAGCTCTCGTCGGCCGGCACCACCTCCGGCGCCCACTGCCTGAGCGAGGTGCCGGCGATCGAGGCCGCGAGCGCCGCGCACTCCGCCTCGACGTCCCGGGCGGTCGGGCGGAGCGCGGGGTCCCGGGCGCGCATCCGCTCCGCCAGCGCGAGCACCCGGTTCACGTCGTCCGTCCGCGCGATCTCGAACCGCGCGGTGCCCGTCGCGTCGCCCGCCTCGAGCTCGGTCGCCCGCTCGGTCGTGACCAGCACGTGCAGCAGCACCCCGAGCGAGAACACGTCGCCCTCGGGCCCCTCGACGCCCCGGAGGCGCTCGGGCGCGATGTACCCGAGGGTGCCGCCGATCGAGTTCGACGTGCGGGTCTCGCGCGCCTCGAACCGGGCCCGAGCGACCCCGAAGTCGAGCAGCTTCACGTCGCCGTCGGGGGTGATCTGGATGTTCGCCGGCTTCAGGTCGCGGTGGACCAGGTGGAGCGGCAGGCCGTCCGCGCCGGTCTGGGCGTACACCTTGTGCAGCGCCCGCGCGATCTCCTGGATCACCTCGACCGCGACCCGCGGGGGGAACGCGGTCCGGGTGAGCAGCCGGTGCGCCGACGCGCCGTCGACGAACTCCATCACCAGCGCCCACCGCCCGGCGAGCCGGATCGGAGGGTCGACCGCGACGATCGCGCGGTCGCGCACCAGCCCGAGGATCCGCGCCTCGTCGCGGAACCGGGCCACGTCGGCGGCGGTGACCTCCTCCTCGCGGACGATCTTGACCGCGACGACCTTCCGGAACCCCTCCGGACCCTCGAGCCGGGCCCGGTACACGCGGCCGAACCCGCCCCGACCGATCAGGTCGAGCACCCGGTACCGCCTTCCCTCCGGCAGGTTGACGTTCACGACCCGGAACCATATCGCGTCGCGGGCGGATCCGGCGGTGAATCGCCTGGACCGGGGTGCGGGCGCGATCGACGTCGCGGTGGGCTGGTTAGAGCCTCGCGCTCCGCCGCCGAGCCGTCCGCCCGATCGCGGCCACCGCCGCGGCCCACCCGATCGGCCACGCCCCGCCGGCCGGACCGCCGGTGGCGCAGAACCAGCTCGGCGGGAGCTCGGCGGCGTCCGGGTCGGTCCCGGTCGGATCGCCGGTCCCGGTCGGGCTGGTCCCGGTCGGGCCGGTGGTCTCGGTGCAGCCGCCGGTGTTCAGCGCCGGGTCGGCGTCGTCGCAGTCGCCTCCGACCGCGGCGTACCCGGGGACGTCGCACCCGAGCGCCGCCTCGGCGGTGGCGTTCGAGCCGACCCCGTCGCCGTCGGCGTCGACGTAGCACGCCTCCAGCCCGTCGCAGTCGGGGTCGAGGCCGTCGCCCGGCGTGTCCGGTCCGGCGACCCCGGAGGTCGGGTCGTACGGGGCGCAGTCCTCGACGATCCCGCCGTCCCCGTCCACGTCGACCACCGCGGTCGCGCCCGGGCCGCCGTACGCGCCGAGGTCCGCCGGCGAGCCGTCGTCGTCCTGGAACGCTGGGTCGCCGGCGTCGATCATCGCGCTGCCGGGCGCCGGGCGCAGATCACTGCCGCAGTCGTCGGCGGTGTGGGACACGAACCCGGGCTCGGACTTCACCACCTCGGAGTTCGCGGTGCCGAGCAGGTCCTGGTCGTTGCCCCACAGCAGGGTGTACGACGGCTCGAGCGACGCGTACGGCCCGACCGCCGCGGCGGCGCCCTCGGTGTCGACGAACACGTTGCCGTTCATCACCGACTCGCTCGACCCGTCGACGAACAGCGCGCCGCGGCCGTCGGTGTGGGTGTCGACCACGGTGTTCTGGTGGAACGCGACGTCGGAGCCGACGACCCGCATCGCCCCGCCGCCCTCGCCGGCGATGTTCCCGACGAACACGTTGTGGTGGACCGTCGCGTTCAGGGACACGTACGGCTCGAGGTGGAGCGCGCCGCCCGGGCCGGTCGCCTCGTTGCCGCAGAACGTGTTGCCGCCGATCTCCGCGCTGACGGGCGACCCGACGAAGTCGACCGCGCCGCCCTCGCCGTCGGTGTGGTTGTCGGTGAACCGCGAGCGGAGGATCGTGCTGGCGCCGGTGTTGTACACGGTGACCGCGCCGCCGGCGACCACCGAGCGGTTGCCGTCGAGGGTGGCGTCGGCGACGGTGAACGCCCCGATGCCGCTGACGTGGAACGCGCCGCTGCCCTGGTCGGCGGTGTTGTCGACGAACGTGGTCCCGGTCACGGTCAGCGCCTTGCCGCCGTACTGGATGAACCCGCCGCCCCACGCGGACGCGCGGTTCCCTTCGAACCAGCAGTCCTCGATCGTGGTGGAGCTCCCGCTCACGCCCTGGTCGAAGTACAGCGCGCCGCCGTCGCCGATCGAGTCGTTGTCGGTGAACGTGCACCCGCGGAACGTGGCCTCGGTGTCGAACACGCTGCCGGCGCCGCCGTACTGCCCGAGCCCCTTCACGAACGTGACGCCGTCGAACTCGACCACCGAGTCCTGCAGGTACACGTGCGGCTCGAGCGACGGCGCGTCGACGGTGAACGTGGAGTCGGTCACCACGAGGTCCGCGCCGAACGCGACGATCGACGCGTCCCGCCCGCCGTACAGCACGAGCTGGTCGGCGAACACGTCGCCCGCCTCGATGTAGATCCCGGGGGTGACCCCGCGGCCGTCGATCGTGAACCCGGTGATCGTGAGGCGGAGCCCGAACAACACCGTGATCGCCGGGCTGGGGTAGCCGCTCGTGTCCGCGACGATCGTGGTCAGCTCGGGCCCGTCGGTCGAGGTGATCGTCACGTCGTGTTCGAGCTGCAGCGGGCCCTCGTACACCCCAGGGTGGACCAGGATCGTGTCCTGGCCGCTGGTGGCGTCCTTCAGCGCGTCGAAGATCGTCGGGTACGGCGACGACGGCCCAACCTCGTACGTGCCCGCGAGCGCCGCGGTCGACAACCAGCACCACATCCGGCCACCGTACCGCACCGGCGGGTGTGCCACAATGCCGCCGGCGGAGGGGCGATGGGCTGGTGGGTGGGGATCGGGCTCGCGTCGGCGGCGTCGGCGGATCCCGGTGGGTGTACGCCGACGGACGACCTGCGCGCCGCGCTCCAGGCCTGGCTCGAGCCGAACCCGGCGGCGACGACGGAGGCGCTGCGCGCCGCGGCGGTCGCGTTCGGGTGCAGCGCCCCGGTCGAGCCCCAGACCCTCGCCCGGTACTGGCTGATCGAGGGGGCGGTGGCGCAGCGGGAGGGCGACGCCGAGGAGGCCGGCGACGACTTCGCCGCGGCCCGCCGCCTCGCGCCGGAGGTGTGGC
>JBEBJW010001009.1:0-3374 GCA_040079715.1 Myxococcota bacterium
ATACTTGGAACAGCTTGTAAAGTGGGCTGTCGTTGCCCGAGAAACCAAGACCAGCAGCTTTCTGGGGAAGCAGCGGCCCGTCGCCACGGACGAGAGCAACCATCTCTGCCCATGCCGGGTCTGTCCGATCAAACCTGTCCTTCATGTAGGTCACGCGAGCGTGATCCAAGTGGATTTCACCGACGAATCGACCTCGCTGGCGCGGGTCGTCGATGGGGTACTCCACTTCTTCGGCGTCGCTACTCGGGTCGCGCCAGACGAAGATCTCACGGTTGCCGATCTCGATCTTTCGGCCGTTCCGGATGAAGTCGATGCCGTAGCTGGTCTCACTCAGGTAGCGTTGCAGGCCGACCCATCCGTGAACGTGCCGCTTTCGCTGCACCACATCGTCGGCCTTCCCGCACGCCGGGCAGACGATGTCTGCGCCACCGAGCCACTGCCAACACGCCTGGCAGAACGGCCGGTCTGGAAGGCGCCGATCGATCTTCATTACGGCGTGAACCGGGCCGAATTTCGCGCTGGGAACGAACCTGGATTCGTCCCAGACACAATGGTTCGTGGGCGCGATCAGGGTGCCGTTAACGGAGAGCTTGAACGACAAGGGCAGCCCTCCGGGCCGCAGCATCGCAGAGTAGGCCCGGCTCAGCTCGCGTCGAACCTGACTCCGATTGCCGGCCTTCGCCAGCCAAGTGCGCTGATCGGGCTTCAGGTGCTCAATCGAGATGGTGGTTCCGTGAGCGGAGGCATCCACCTTCGGGCGAGTGAGGTGTGGAGTCTTGAAGTGACGTTGCCGCCGAAGCGTGTCGAAGTCGATCTGAAGGCCATGCTCGACGTCGCTCCCCGCCACGCTGGTCCACACGGTCGTGAGGGTGCCGAGCCGGGCCGTGGCGATGTTGAACCCCATGCCGAACATGCCCAGGCTGTCGATGGGGTTGTTTCCGCTCCAACCTGCGCGAACAGCGGTTTCCAGGACCTCTGGGGGCATGCCCGGCCCGTTGTCGGAGATTGTGACCCGGGCGTTCTGGTTGTCGTTGGTAGGCAGGTTGATCGCGACCTCCGGGTCCGCGATCACCTCACCCGTTCCGAGCACATGCAGGAAACCATCAACTGCGTTGTCCACCAGCTCCGCCATGCACCTCCATTGCGGGAGGGTGACCTCGCCGAGCATGGGGAGGATGCGAGGAGAGGGCTGGAGGTCGAATTCAGTTGGCATTGCGGCTTGATCCTCGGCGTAACCCGACCGTCAATTTCGGGCGGTCCGATAGTTCTGGAAACTTGCGGAACATCTTTGTGAGGCTGCGGCCCAGCGTTTCCGCCAATCCGCATGGGACCGCGTTTCCAATCTGACCGATGATGCGCGAGCGCGGGCCGTGGAACGTGTAGTCGTCGGGGAAGCCCTGGATTCGAGCCATCTCCCGAAGGGTGAAATACCGAAAAGTGCCGTCGTCAAGGTGCATTATGTTTTCGCCACCCGCGACGCCATGCACACCGGCCTTGATCGCCTTCGACGGCCAGTCCAGCAGGCTCCCCTTGTGCCCTCGGTACAAGCGGGCACCTGGGATCAGGCCATGCTGACTCGGATGCTCCTCCGAGACGAAAGGCTCGCCGAGCCCGGCGAGTGCCTGGCGAACGGTCTGCCAGGGAAGCAACCGGTGCTCAGGGTCTTCCGCCTGTGCCGGGCCCCGCTTTGGCACCTTATAGTCCTCGGGCCGGGCGACGCCGTTCTCTACCCAGTAGACGCCAGTCTCCTGCGCGTGGATGAGCGAGTCCCGGCTGTGGGTCGGTCGGGGGAGTTCTACAACCGGGTAGCCGCGTTTCGTCGCGATGATGACCACGCGCATCCGTTGTTGAGGGACGCCGTAGTCCGCAGCGTTGAGCACGCCGTAGCGCACCGTGTACTCCTGCGCGCCCTCGCCGACGGCGAGTGCGTGTGCCGCCAGCCGAGCGTCGTGGTGGGACCACTCCTCGGCAGTAGGGGACGGCCCGATCGACGGGAACGCGAGTTGTCGGAGGATGTAGTCGAAGTAGGGCCGGAACGAGTCCCTCGTTAGCCCGTGTACGTTTTCGAGGAGCACGACCGCTGGCTGGAGTTCGCGAACCGCCCGGAGGGTAGCCGGAAACTCGTTCCGTGGATCGATGTCGCCCTGATGGTTCCCCGCCAAGCTGAACGGCTGGCACGGCGGGCCTGCGGCGAGGAGTCTGGCCGGCCGTTTCAAGGCGGTCCAGTCCACATCCCGCACGTCGACCTCGTTGATTTCGCCCAGCTTCTTCCCATGTCCGGCCTCCTTGTTGGAGGTCAGCGTGAGGCACGCGCGCGGGTTCCGCTCGTAGAGGTGGGCGGATGTGATTCCCGCTGCGGCTAGCCCGAGGGCCAAGCCACCCGCACCGGCGAACAGCTCGACATCGGTGGCACGGGCGAAAAGGTGGAGCTGTCCCACCCGACGCCGACGCGCGGGTCGCGCGACATCGACTTCAAGGGGGCTCACGGCCAGCGCTGACGGGACGCTACCCATCGTCCCGCCCTCGCGCCTTCGGGAACTGGAGGTCCTCTTGAACCGGCGGGTTGAGGTAGTGCTCGATCTGCTCCATCAACCAGTCCTTTCCGGTGCGCCCTTCCTGGGCAAGCTTCGCGTGCAACCGACGCTTCACCGCGAGGTCCACCTCGAAGACGAGTCTGCCGCTGGAACCACGAGCCATGTGCTGAATGTAACATGACATCCAGCACACGGGCAAGGGGCCTGGTGACGAGCCGGCGTCCGGCGGCGAGGAGCTGGAGCCCGCAGGTGGCGGGGGGAAGGCGAAGGGGCGGCATGACTGGACGCATACACCGCGGTCATGCCAAGAACTGTCCGCATCGACGAGCGCGTCCAAGGCACGCCGCAGGGAGGGGAACGCGCTCGGCCATTGAACGGTCATGCAGAACCCGCGCTGACCGCGTCCGCCGCCGCGCGGGTGATCACCACACACCGGTCCTTCCGGCCGCCGACCGTCACCTTCTTCGTGCGGTGCCCCTCCTCGCGCAGCATCCATCCGCGCTGCTCCCAGGTCCGCAGGATCGCCTCCGGGTCGTACTTCTGCCGCTCCAGGAACGCCCTCAGCTCCGTCGGAAGCACCGCCAGGAACCTCCAGTCCGCCCGCGACGACCACGCCCCGAGCCACCCCGCTGCCGGAGTGTCGTCGCTCCCCGGCTCGCCCTCCATCCGTCCGTAGAACCGGTGCTGCTGTGCGGTCGCCCACGACAGCACGTCGCGGAGCGCGTCCGACGCCCGGTCCGCCTCGAACGACGCGTCCACCACCGCCGCCCACGCCGCGTTGATTGGGTCCTCCGCGGGCGCGGGCACTCCGAGCGCCCCGTGGAGGAGGCTCTTCGCGAC
>JBEBJW010001010.1:0-3363 GCA_040079715.1 Myxococcota bacterium
GGACACGCTGGTCCAGCCGCGCGACGCGTTCGCCGAGGTGGTCGAAGCGCCGCCGAGGCCATCGTCGGGGGGCCCCACCCAGAGGCCGTCGCAGATCTCGACCCGCGAGGCGCTCCCCCCGCGCCTGCCGCCGCTCCAGATGCCGCCCCCGCGCGAGGCCGGCGGACGCGGGTGGATCGTCGGGGTGGTGGCGCTGGTACTGGTCGGCGGCGCGGCCCTGTTCACGATCGGCCTCGTGGGCGGGCTCGGCGTGTGGTGGGCCTGGACCCCGCCCGAGCGCGCCCGGCACGCGCGGTCCCGGCCAGCGCCGGACGTGCTCGCCCCGGGGTTCGACGGCGCGATCTCGCCGGACAAGGTGGTGCTGTCGACGGACCGTGGGCTGACGTTCAGCTCGATTCCCCTCGGCGCCGACGTGTACCTGGATCGGCGAAAGATGGGGCAGACCCCGCTGATCGGGGTGAAGATCGACCCCGGTAGCCACACCGTGGTCCTGGTGTCCGACTTCGAGTCGCTCGCGCGGACGATCGAGGTCGGCCCGAAGGAGCCCACCCGGTACGTCTGGAAGGGCGGCGAGAACTGGGAGCTCCACAAGTGACGCGCAGACCGCCGGCGCCGACCCGCGGGTGAGACCGGGGTGATCCCGAGGTGATCCCGATCTCGGGGCCGCGCGGCCGAACGGATCCGCATGCTGCGTCCCCGACCGGTCGATGCCCTCGGGCCGGAGTCGATCCACCGCCGGCGTGACCTCCGGCTGGTGTTGGTCCTCAGGCTGGTGCTGGCCGCAGCGTCGGCCGGGGCGGTGAGCACGCTCCCGACGTTCTGGATGGTCGGGCCCGCCCGGAAGCTCGGGATGGCGACGTTCGGGGTGTTGCTCGGGCTGTGCGGCGCGTACCTGTTCTCGCTGGTCCAGACACGCCGCGGGCGGACCGAGCTCGCCCGGAACGCGCTGTTCGCCACCTGGCTCGGGTACCTCGCGATCCAACTGGCGATGTACCGGCCGGATCCGTCGGTCCCCGAGGCGGGGATGGTCCTCGTCGGGATCTGCAACATGTTCGCGGCGATGATCGTGGTCGGGATCGTGTCGCTCGAGGGCTGGGTCCGGGCGCGGTGGTGGCTGCTCGCCGCCCTGTCGGTGTACGCCGTGGTCGCGGCCGGGGTCGGCGCGGTGCAGCTCGGGTGGGGCCAGCCGCTCCGGATGTGGGCGACCACCACCGGGATCAGCTGGCTGCTGCTGGTGTGCGTCGCGGCGTTCGCCCGGGCGTTCGGCGCGGATCTGTACGGGTCGGTGGCCCACTCGGCCCTGGCGCTCGAGCGCGCGAACGACGCGAGCGCGGCGAAGAGCCGGTTCCTGGCGAGCATGTCGCACGAGCTCCGGACCCCGCTCACCGGGATCCTCGGGTACATCGAGCTGCTGCGCGAGGAGCTCGCGGACCTCGGCGTCACCCACGTCGACCGGGATCTCGCGTCGGTGTGGCTCGCCGCGAGTCACCTCCAGGCGGTGATCGGGGACATCCTGGACCTGTCGAAGATCGAGGCGGACAAGCTGGAGATCCAGTTCGCGCCGACCGATCTCGGCGCGCTGATCGCGCAGGTCGTCGCCACGACCCAGCCGCTGGCCGCCCGGAACGCCAACGCGCTCGAGGTGGTGTCGGTCGCGACGCCGACGAGCCTCCGCACCGACGACGCCCGCCTGCGCCAGGTCCTGCTGAACCTCCTGTCGAACGCGTGCAAGTTCACCGACCGCGGGCGGATCGAGCTCCGGATCGACGGGACCGACCCGGCCTCGGTCGCGTTCGCGGTGACCGACACCGGGATCGGGATCCCGGCCGACAAGCTCGAGCGCGTGTTCCTGCCGTTCGAGCAGGCGGACGGCTCGACGACCCGGCGGTTCGGCGGGACCGGCCTCGGGCTCGCGATCTCCCGCCGGCTGGTCGAGCTGCTCGGCGGCGCGCTGATGGTCACCAGCGAGGTCGGGCGCGGCTCGACGTTCCGGTTCACCCTACCCCGGTGAATCACCCGCTCCCTGGATCCACCCGCGGAACTGTGTGTCAGCCGCTCCCCTCCCCAGCGGGGAGGGGGGGCGCGCCGGAGTGTCGGGGCCCCGCCGGAAATCTCGTACCGCTCGGACCCGACTCCACGCCCGAACCGGGACGAGATTTGCCGGATGGGGTGGGACGCAGGCGCATCAATTCAATTCGAGACGGGGGCCAGGCAGACGTGGGTGTAGCCCTGTGGGAACCCGGTCGGCTTCTGCCCGACCTCCCACGCGACGTTCGCCACGGTCCAGCCGCGATCCTCGAGCCCGATCACCCACTGCCCGAGCGGGGTGTCGCCATCGCGGGTGTCGATCTCCGCCCCGATCTCCGTGGGGAACGTCCGGCACTTCAGGCGCCCGTCGGCGACCGACGGTGGCCCTCCGTCGGTCGAGTCCGCCCACGCGATCCCGATCAGCCCGGTGAACCCCAGCGCAGCGATCGCGCGCACGTACATCGACCCTCCTCGATCGCAACGTACCGATGCGGATCGTCGACCGCCAGGCGGACAAATTCTGTCCGCGTGGACCCGAATTGGGGGTGACACCCGGTCGTGTGTTCAGTAAGGTGACTGCATGACGGTGGAGGTCGGTCGTGCCGAGCACCCCAATCCTCGAGTTGTTGTCCGAGCTCCCGCCGGCCGCGGTCGCCGAGCTGCCGCCCGACCTGGCGCCGAACGACGGGGTCGCGCTGTTCGCGGTGACCCGCGACGGCTGGTGGAGCGGGTTCCGGTTCCGGGCGGGGGAGGTCGTGGTGTGCCGGGGTGAGGCCCGCCACGGCGACGTCACGGTCCTCGTGGCGCGCGGCCTCGGCCGGCCGCGGTTCGGCACGGTCGAGGGGGTCCGGTTCCGCGGCGACGCGGGCGAGCCGTGTCACCCTGGCCGGTGGCAGTCCGCCGGGCGGGTGGTGGCTCGGTACCAGCGCGCCGCGGCCCACCAGGGAGCGCACCGCGGAGATTCCCCGACCGAGGCCGACGCGAACGCGGGGGCGAACCGCGTGGTCGATCCCGACGGAGCGGCCGACGGGTGGGTGATCGAGCTGATCGAGCGGGGAGCGTGGTCCGTGGAGGCGGTCGGGGGGCCGCACGTCCCGGATCGCGCGGCTGCCGAGGGGCGTGGGGAGCGTCCCTCGGCAGCTCAGCTCCCGCTGTTCGCCGGGGTCGCCTGATGGACCGGTCAGCGGACGAGGGCGTCCCGCATCCGGCGGACCCGCGCGGGGTCGATCGGAGCGCCGATCTGCCCGTCGCGGTGCAGCCAGGTGCCGACGATCGCGCCGTCGATGGGCGGATAGCCGGCGACGGTCGAGGGCTCGAGCCCGCTGCCCACCCACA
>JBEBJW010001011.1:0-3363 GCA_040079715.1 Myxococcota bacterium
GGACACGGTGGCCTGGCTTAGCGTGGGCCTCCGAACGCGGCCACCGTAGGCTCCGCGACCCCGAGGGGTCGAATCCGAGGTCCTCGCGACAACCACGGCACCGGCGACTCCGCTGGATGCGGAGAACCCGCTCGTACGAGGTGGACTTGGATCTCTCATCGGAGAATTCTTCGACCCTACCGATGCTTTCGTTGAATTTCAGGATCGCGACGTCACGGACGTCAGCCGGCGGGCCGGGCGGCGAACACAGGAACGCCCGACCGAAGCGGGCGTCACCTCACCGCATGGAGTACCCAATGCGCAAGGGCCTTCCTTTGCTCTGGCTCGCAGTCCTTCCCGTCTCGCTCACCGGCTGCGATCGGATGCCCGTCGAGGCCCCTTCGGGCTCTGTCGACCGGACCCTGCCCACCGTGCCCACCGCGCCCACGTTGGCCCGCGACGAGGAGGCGCGGACGCTGCTCGATGCCGAGCGTCGGGGACTGTACGACGCGCTCGCCGCCGAGTCGGGTCGCCCGATCGAGGTCACTGCCGATCGCTCGTCGCTGTCGGTCGTGTCGATCGGGCTCGACTGGCAGTCCACCGAGAAGGACCTCACCGAGGCCGCATTGCAGTTCGTGGATCGGTACCAGCGGCTCCTCGACACCCGCATCGACGTGTCGGAGTACGTCCCGCAGACCGAAGACACCGTGTGCGGGACCACCATTGCGTTCGATCGGTTCGTGAACGGGCTGCAGGTCATCGGGTCTCGGCTCACGTTCCACTTCGACGCCCGCGGGCGCCTCGTGTGGGTCACGAACGGGATCGCGCCGGTGCCGGGGATCGTTACCGCGGTCGATCCGTCGACCGTGCCCGGTGCGCAGGACCTGCAGATCCTGATGGGCAACATCAAGGCGGCGAACGCGGTCCGCGTGCCGGTGCTCATCCCTGCTCCGGACGGATCGGGGCTGTTCAAGGGCGATCTGGCGGCGTGGGTCGACGAGAGTGGCCACGCGTACGCCGCGGCGGTCGCGGGGGACACGGCGGTCAGCCGCCGGTTCGACGCGCAGCGGGATGGAACCGGCCGCGAAGGCGGCGCGGCGCTGAAGCTGCCCGATCCGGAGACCGGTGGAGCCTCTTTCATCACCTATCGCGACGAAGGCGATGTGCTGGTGGCGGCGTTCCCCGCGGAGCGCAACCCGCTGGAGAGCGCGTATCGGTTCCTCGAGGAGCACCCCACGCTGTTCCACACCGGCGCCCCGCGGTGTCAGTACGTACCGACCCGCCTCGACGAGAACCCCACCCTCCCGGGTGTGTACACCGTGCGGTTCGCACAGATGCACGGACCGCTGCCGGTGTTCGGCGCGGACATGGTCATCCAGCTCGACACCATGGACTCGGTGAGCGCGGTCGCCGCCCGGACGCTGGACGACGTGCAGGTCCTCACGAGCCCCGTCCTGACCGAGGACGACGCCATCGACCTCGCGTTCGGGGAGCTCGGCGGGACGGTCCCCGCGGACTGGCAGCAGGCGGTGGAGGAGGCGCTCGCGTCCACCCCGATCGCCGAGTTGGGGGTCCTCCCCGGGTTCCTGAACCACAGCACGCAGATCAAGGGCGAACGCCTCGCGTGGAAGGTCTCCCTCGGCAGCTTCACCCTGATCTTCGACGCAGAGACCGGGGAGCGGCTGTGGGAGACCTCCACCCGCCACGCGGCGCGGGTGATCAAAGATGCGAACGGCGCCGGAGTGGTCGACGTCGGCTTCTACCGTACGATCTCGGTCGACGGCGCGCTCGTCTCCACCACTCCCGCTCCGAGCACCGACATCCTGCCCGGTCTGGACTCGATCCCTGGCGGCCTGCCCACCGCCCTCGAGGACTACAACCTGTTCCTCGCCCGCAACGGCCACGTCGGTACGAACGGCCGCGGCGGCGGTGACTTCGTCGGCAACGTCGACGTGAACGTGGAGTTCAGCGGCTGCGTCACCCCGAACGCGTTCTTCGACTCGTTCGTGACCTGGAACGCGTTCTTCTGTCCGGGGATGGCCTCCGCGGACGTGATCGGCCACGAGATGACCCACGGGGTCATCGCCGCCACGACCGGCCTCGCGATGGCCGATGAGTCCGGCGCGATCAACGAGGCCTACGCGGACCTGTTCGGCGACCTCGCCGACCGCACCATGAACCACCTCATCGGGGAGACGACGGTCGGCACGCAGTTCCGCGACATGCTCAACCCGAACCTCTCGAGCCCGGCCCAGCCGACTCACTACACGGGTTACGTCGCCCGCTGCGCGGGGGCGGTGTTCCCGTGGGACTGCGACTTCGGGTTCGTGCACACGAACAGCGGGATCATCAACCGCGCCCACCGACTCCTCGCCGATGCGCTCTCCGACGAGAAGGTCGAGCGGTTGGGCGTCACGGTGGCCACGTCTTCGCTTCCGACCCACGCGACGATGCACCAGGTGGCCGCTGCCACCCGCGACGTGTGCGAGCGGTTCGTGCGCCGGGGGGTGCGCACCGCGGTGACCGCGCAGTCGTTCACCGACGACGACTGCGACGCGGTCACGAACGCGTTCAAAGAGGTCGGCCTCAACCCGGAGTACGCGAGCGGGTGGAGTGAGCCGCAGCTCGGGTTCTTCGGCACCGACACGGTGTGGGCGCCGGACGCGTTCGGCTCTTTGCCCACCACCGATGGCCTGTGCCTGTTGACCAACATCAAGCTCGAGCACCAGATCCCGGTGCTCGGCACGACGCTGTTCGCGGATTACGATCCGGCCACTCCGCCCCCGGCCTCCACGAACATCCTCGGCTTCGTCGAGACCACGTCGTTCAACTTCGCCGGAACCGTCGCTTCGCCTGCGGGCCGCCCGACCCCGCTCGGCACGCCGTTCATCACGCACCAGGTCAGCTGGACGAGCCTGTACGGCCGACGCCCGACCTACACCACGCCGCTGGTCGTGGAGCCGTGCGATCCTCCGGCGACCCGCACCCGCGCCCGCGTCTCGGCGGCGACGGTCGCCCGCGGCTGGGAGGCGGGCGACTTTGGCTGGGGAGACGACACGATCACGATCGGCAACCCCTCGCCGGCCAGCTGGGACGGCTCGTGTTCGCTCACCGAACCGGGCCTCGAGTTGGTGGACGCCGACGGGAACCCGATCGGGGAGCGTGGGGTCGGTGGACCGATCGCGACGGTCACCCACTGGTTCCTGTTCGTTCCGGTCAACTTCCACGCGACCGCGTCCGTCGTGTCCGAGCCCGCGGGCTCGAACATGAGCGGCGAGGTGGCGGTGCACTGGGACATCGGCATGACCGCGCGGCCCCGGTGGCGCTACGAGTTCGGCGGACCGGAGGCGTGTGACCCGCGTTAGTCGCTCCACGGCACGTAGT
>JBEBJW010001012.1:0-3362 GCA_040079715.1 Myxococcota bacterium
AGCACGACGTGCGGATGACGATCCGGGTCGACGAGCAGGACCCGTTCGGCGCGATCTTCGGGCTGCTGCACGAGGTCGGCCACGCCCTGTACGACCAGGGGCTCGCGGAGCGGCACCTCCAGCGGCTGATCGGCACGGCACCCGGGATGGCGATCCACGAGTCGCAGGCCCGCCTGTGGGAGAACCAGATCGGCCGATCGCGCGCGTTCTGGACCTGGCAGCTCCCGGCGCTGCGGGCGCGGTTCCCGGAGGCGCTGGCCGGGGTCGACCTCGACGCGTTCCTGGGCGAGATCCGGCGGGTGCGCCGTGGTCCGGTGCGGGTCACCGCCGACGAGGTGACCTACAACCTGCACATCGTCGTGCGGTACGAGCTCGAGGAGCTGTTGATCGGCGGCCAGCTCGCGCCCGCCGACCTCGCCGCCGCGTGGAACCAGGCGATGGTGCCGCTGTGCGGGGCCCCGCCGGCGACCGATCGGGTCGGGGTGCTCCAGGACGCGCACTGGGCCGTCGGCTCGTTCGGGTACTTCCCGTCGTACACCGTCGGCAACCTGTACGCCGCCCAGCTGTTCGAGGCCTGGCAGCGGGTCCACCCCGACGGGATGGCGGCGCTCGCGGCCGGTGACCCGGCGGTGCTGCGCGACTGGCTCCGGGAGGTCGTGTACCGGGTGGGCCACCTGAAGTCGGAGGACGAGCTCGTCCGGAGCGCGACCGGCAGCGGGCTCGATCCGGCGCCGTTCCTGCGGTACGTCCGGGCCCGGTACGTCGACCAGACCGCGTGATCCGTCATTCCCCGCTGCGGAACCCGATCGTCCGGTGGGTCCCGTCACAGAACGGCTTGTTCGCCGAGCCGCCGCACCGGCACAACGCCGCCTTGGTGCACTTCCCGACCGTCCGCCCGGTCCCGGAGACGAGCTCGAGGTTCCCGGTCACCAGGAGCGGGCCGTCGAGCTGCGGGCGGACGTCGACCCGCCCGTCGCGGACGGCGAGCGCCGTGGTGTCGCTCTCCCGTGGCCGCGAACCCCGCGGCGACGTGGCTCCCGTCGCAGAACGGCTTGCGCCTCGACGCGCCGCACCGACACAGCGTGGCGCGGGTCCGCGGGGGCTGGCCGGCGATCGCCAGGTCGGCGTGCACCGCGTACGGACCGTTCTCGCGGACGGTCACGAGGTTCACCTGCGGCGGCGCCTCGTCCGGGCGGCCGTCCTTGCGGGTGTACCCGATCGTCCGGCGCCACCGCCGCCGCGTGGCTCCCGAGGCGGTCCGGCCGCTGCTCGAGCGACCAGGCGGCCTCGGTCAGCAGCTCCGCCAGCTCCTCCCGGTGCTGGACCACGATCTGGGGCTCGGTCACGTTCCCTCCGCTCGGCCGGTCCTCGTACCATCGGTCGGAAGCCCCCCGATCGGGGAGCCGGTCCACGGCGGCGACAGCGGGAGATCCGGATCGAGGCGTCCGAGCGTCTCCTGGAGGACGAGCGCGTCGCGGGCGGCGTCGAGGATCGGGCGGACCCTGGGGTTGCCGATCCGACCCGCGTCGAGGGCGGCGAGGATCGCGGCGGCGTCGCCGTGGTCGCGGCACAGGCGCGAGGCGGTCGGGCGGCCGAGGCCGGTGATCCCCGGCAGGTTGTCGGCCGGGTCCCCGATCATCGCCTTGAACGTCGGGAGCAGCGACGGCGGGAACGGGAACCGCGCCTGGAGCGCCGCCGCGTCGACGATCCGGCCGTCGATCGTCCGGACGGTGACCCGGGGGTCGACGAGCTGGTGCAGGTCGGTGTCGTTGGTCACGATCCGCGCCGGACCGGGCACGAGGCGGGCGAGGGTCGCGAGGACGTCGTCGGCTTCTTCGCCGTCGACCTGGTGGACCGGGATCCCGCGGGCGGCGGCCTGCGCCGGGATCGTCGTGATCGCGGCCCGGATCCGGTCGGGGGTCGGCGGACGCCCGGCCTTGTACGCCGGGAACTGCCGTCTCCGCCGGGTGGGGCCCGGCCCGTCGAGCGCGATCGCGACGGACACCGCGCCGTTGGCCTGCTCGGCCGCGATCAGCCGGTCGACCGCGCCGCCGAACCCGCCCTCGCCGCCGTGGGTCCGGTACAGCAGCGACAGCGCGTCGATCAGCACGACCATGGCGCGTCGTATCGCGCCTCACGGCGCCAGGAGGACCTCCCCGGTGTACGCGCGGCTCGGGACGCCGATGTCGACCTCGACCACGTGGAAGTCGTCGTACGGCTGCGGCAGGTACAGCGCGGTGTCCTTCCACCCGCCGACCCCCGACCCGAACGCGATGGCGTGGCCGTACTCGACGGCGCCGAACTGGACCAGCAGGTGGGTCACGCCGTCGGGGGTGATCCGGTACAGCGCGGAGGTGTCGTAGTCCGCCACGTACACGTTGCCGCACGCGTCGACCCGCAGCCCGTCGTGGTAGTCGCCGGTGCCGACCCCGGTCGCGTACACCACCGGCTCACCGACCACGTTCAGGTCCGCGTCGAGGTCGAGCGCGTAGATCTTGCCGGGGTTGCTGAGGTACTCGGCGTCGAGGGTCCCGAGGTACATCCGGCTCCAGTCCGGGGAGAAGTCGAGGACCCGCGGCATGAACGGCAGCCGCTCGGCCACCACCGAGGCCGCGCCGGTCACGGGGTCGACCCGCTGCACATCCACGAACGTCGCGGCGTACACGAGCCCGTCCCGCCCCACCACCACGTCGTACGCGACGATGCTGGTGTTCAGGAGGGTGACCGCGCCGGTCGTCGGCGAGATCCGGGCCGGCCAGCCGGTCGCGACGACGAGGTCGCCGTCGGGCAGGGCGGCGATCCCCTCGGGCCAGTCCAGGGGCGTGACCACGCTGAACGTGCCGTCCCACGCGGTCGACAGCAGCGAGATCGTGTCGCTGCCGAACAGGTTTCCGGACTGGTCGAACGCGAGGCCGTGGTACCCGCGGCCGTTGACCCGGGTGACCGTGGGGGTGTCGGTCAGCGCGGCGCAGTCGACCACCCCGTCGGTGTCGCTGTCGGTGTCGGTGTCGGTGTCGGTGTCGGTGTCGGTGTCCGAGTCGGTGTCGGTGTCGGTGTCGCTGTCCGCGTCGGTGTCCGTGTCGGCGTCAGGGCCAGGGTCGACTGCGCCGGGCTCGGTCGGACACCCCGCGAGGATCGCCGCCATCAGGGAGAGCGTCGGCTTCATCTCGCCTCCTGGGTCCATCGTCGCCGACCGGAGATGTCACCGCGCGCTCGAACGGTGACGACTCGTGTCGGGGCGCCCCCTCGCCGACGAATCGGCCGCTCCGACACCAGGCTGGTAGAACGCCGGGAAGCCGGCTCGTCTGGGACGGGACGCCACCCGGAGTTCGCCGCCGCCGGACGACGGGCGGATCCAGAGC
>JBEBJW010001013.1:0-3360 GCA_040079715.1 Myxococcota bacterium
CTGGTGTGGCGGGCGCCGTCCCAGGTCACGACGGTCGCGACCGGCCCGAACACCTCGTGCTCGTGGACGAACGGGGCGTCGGCGCCCGCGTCGGTCCGGAACAGCGACGGCGGGACGAAGCAGCCGGTCTCGGGGGCCGGCGCCCGCCACACCAGCGTGCACGCGGCCTCGAGCGACGCGAGCCCTGCCCGCACCGACCGCTGCTGGGCCGGGCTCGACACCGGGCCCACCTCGGTCGCCTTGTCGGCCGGGTCCCCGACGACCACCCGTGACAGCCGGTCGACCAGCGCGGCGATCGCGTCGTCCGCCAAGGCGGTCGGGACGAAGATCCGCCGGACCGCGGTGCACTTCTGGCCGGCCTTCTGCAGCATGTCGCGCGCCACGTCGTTCACGAACATCTGGAACGTGTCGGACCCCGGGGTCGCGTCCGGCCCGAGGATCGAGGCGTTCAGCGAGTCCGCCTCGATGTTCGTCCGGACGTTGTTCGCGATCACCGCCGGGTGCGACCGGATCGTCCGCGCGGTCTCCGACCCGCCGGTGAACGCGAGGTTGTCCTGCGGGCCGAGGTGATCGAGCAGGTCTCCGGCGGAGCCGATCAGGAGCGAGAACGCGCCCGGCGGCAGGACCCCGGTCGCGAGCCACAGCTCGGCGATCGCCACCGCGAGGGGGCTCGTCGCGGTGCCGGGTTTCGCGAACACCGGCATCCCCGCGAGCCACGCGACGGCGGCCTTCTCGGCCATCCCCCACGCCGGGAAGTTGAACGCGTTCAGGTGGACCGCGACCCCGTGGCGCGGGACGAACACGTGCTGGCCGACGAACCGCTTCGACCGCAGGATCCCGTCCGGTTCGCCGTCGAGCAGGAACGTCCGGTCGCCGAGCTTCTTGCCGACCCCGGCATAGTACGCGAGGGTGCCGGCCGCGCCGTCGATGTCGAACTTCGCGTCGCCGCGGGTCGTGCCGCCGGACTGGCGCGAGACCTCGATCAGCGGGTCGCGGTTCGCGTGGATCGCCGCCGACAGCGCCTCGAGCATCGCCCCGCGGGCCGCGAACGTGGTCGCGCGCAGCGCCGGGCCGCCGACGGTCCGGGCGTACGCCAGCGCGCCGCGCAGATCGAGGCCGCCGGTGTTCACCTCGGCGTACGGCGTGTTCGTGGTGGGATCGACCAGCGCCGTCGCCGGCCCGGTCCCGCTCACCCACTGCCCACCCAACCAGCTCCGGAGCGTCCGCATCACCCCTCCCCGAGGGCACCGGCCGTAACCCGATGCCCGGGGTCGCGCCGGAGTCGGACGACGCGGGTGTGCGCCGGACCGGGACGGTGGTACCGTCGGCGTCCACGGGCCCGGGAGGCGTCCCCTGATTTCGGTGTCGAGGCTGGTCAAGCGGTTCCGCTCCGCGAGCCGCGGCGCGTTCCTGGCGGTCGATCACCTGTCGTTCCGGGTCGAGCCGGGCGAGATCTACGGGCTGCTCGGGCCGAACGGCGCCGGAAAGACCACCACCCTCCGAATGATCGCCACCCTCGTCGAGCCGGACGAAGGCGAGATCGTGATCGACGGGGTGGATCGGCGCGCGCACCCGCTGCGGGCCCGCGAGCGGATGGCGTACGTCCCGGCGGAGGCCGGGCTCCCCGAGCGCCTGACCCCGCGGGAGGTCGTCCGGTTGTTCGCCCGGATCCAGGGGGTCGATCGACCGGAGGCGCTCACCGACGCGCTGCTCGACCGGATGGGCGCGAGCTCGTACGCCCAGACCGCGTGCGGCGACCTGTCCACCGGGATGAAGCGCCGGGTGGTGCTCGCGCGGGCGCTGGTCCACGAACCGCGGGTCCTGCTGCTCGACGAGCCGACCGACGGGCTCGACGTCCCCGGTCGACGCGACGTGCTGTCGCTGATCCGCGAGCAGGCGCGCGGCGGGCGGGCGGTGATCCTGTCGTCGCACATCATGGGCGAGGTCGAGCAGGTGGTGGACCGGATCGGGGTCGTGGCGCGCGGCTCGCTCGCCGCGGAGGGCACGGTGGCGGAGGTGCTCGCGAAGGCCGGCGCCACCCGCCTCGACGACGCGTTCATCACCCTGGTGGGCGAGCCGTGAGCGCGCTCGCCGGCGACACTCCCGTCCGCCGCGCGGCCCGCGGCCTCGTGCTGCTCACCGCAGCGTCGATCGTCCGGATGCTGCGGGAGGGCCTGGTCCTCCGATCGATGGTCTGGCCGGGGCTGGTCGTGAGCACGACCCTCGCGGTGACGCTGATCGTCGCGTCGCTGCTCCGTCCGGGGCGCGATCTCGCGGTCGGTCCGACCACCGACCCCGCGCTGGTCGCCGAGCTCGACGACGCCGGGTTCGCGGTGTACCCCGTCGACGACCCCGGCACCGAGGTCCACCGCGGCGGGTACTCGCTCGGCACCGACGGCCACACCGTGTGGATCTACGGGACCCCGCCCGCCGCGCTCGAGCTCGAGGCGCGGGTCCGCACCCGGGTGTCCGCCCCGTGGCAGCCCGTGCCGATCCCCCTGCCAGAGCCGACCGGGGACTTCAGCCGCGGGGACGTCGGCTGCCACGTGCTCGCGTTGCTGTTCGTGCTGTACGGCCTCGTGTTCGGGCTCGGCGGGGTGGCCCGCGACCGCGACGACGGCACGCTCGAGGCCGAGCTGGCGCTGCCGATCCCGCGGTGGGTCGGCGGAATGGCGCGGTGGATCGCGAGCACCCTGATCCTGTCGTCGTTCTACGTGGTTTCGATCCTGGTGGTCAGCTCGGTGCTGCCGGTGCCCGGGTTCGCCCCGGTGCTGTGGAACGGGATCGCGGCCTGCGGCGCGGGCGCGGCGATCGGGCTCGCGGTCGTCGGGTCCGCCGGGATCAAGCAGGGGTTCTCCGGGCCGTTCGCCGCCGGGATGACGTTCGCCACCGGCCTCGCGACCGTCGGGGCGGCCCTCGGCGCGACCTGGCTCCCGATCGCGAGCCTGTTCGCCGGCGGATCCGGGGGCTCGGCCCTCGCGGTGTCCGTCGGGACCGGGATCGGCTCGGCGCTGCTGTACGGGTGGCGGGCGGGCGACGGCGCGGCGCGCTGGTCGTGGGGGCGGGTCCGATGATCCCGGTCCTCCGCCCCTCGCGGATCCTGGCGATCGCCCGACAGGATCTCGCGCACGAGTTCAAGGGCCGCCAGGGCCTGCTGCTGCCCGCGGTGATCGCCGGGCTGATGCTGCCGGCGTCGGTGGTGCCGAGCCCGATGAGCCAGGTGGCCGACACGTTCGAGGACGAGCGGGTGTGGGTCACCGGCGACGTCCCCGACGCGGTGCGGACCGCCGAGGCGGTGGCCCCGAGGGGCCAGGCGCGGTTCCGCCTCCGGTTCCACCAGGATGGCCCGGTGCTCCGGGT
>JBEBJW010001014.1:0-3352 GCA_040079715.1 Myxococcota bacterium
GTGCTCGGGGCGCCGGGCGTGGCCGAAGCGCTCGCCGGCAAGCTGCTGATCAGCATCTGCGCCGGGGTGTCGACCGCTCGCCTCGCGGCGCTGGCGCCGGACGCGGCGGTGATCCGCGCGATGCCGAACACCCCGTGCACGATCGGCGAGGGGATGACGGTGCTGTCGCCGGGGCCGCGCGCGACCGCCGCCCACCTCGACGCCGCCACTCGGATGTTCGGCGCGGTCGGTCGGGTCCGGGTGCTCGACGAGAAGCACCTCGACGCGGTCACCGGCCTGTCCGGCAGCGGCCCCGCCTTCGCCTGCGTGATCCTCGAGGCGCTGGCCGACGGCGGCGTGCGGATGGGCCTCCCGCGCGACGTGGCGATCGAGCTCGCGGCCCAGTCGTTCCAGGGCGCGGCGCGGATGGTGCTGGTCACCGGCAAGCACCCGGCCGCGCTCAAGGACGAGGTCACCACCCCCGCCGGCTGCACGATCGCCGGACTGCTGACGATGGAGGACGGCAAGATCCGGTCGGTGCTCGCGCGGACGATCGAGGAGGCGACCCGGGTGGCGAGCGGGCTCGGCAAGGTGGGTTAAACCGCGTCGGCGGTCGATCTCACCCGCGCCCGAGAGGATCCGCATGGAACGGTCGCTCAACGTGCTCGGCACCCCGCTCGCCCCCTGCTCGGACGATCCGGTCACCGGCTGGTTCCGGGACGGGTGCTGCAACACCGACGCGAGCGACCGCGGCTCGCACACCGTGTGCGTCGAGGTCAGCGCCCGGTTCCTCGCGTACCTCGAGGACCACGGCAACGACCTGTCCACCCCGAGGCGCGATCTCGGGTTCCCCGGGTTGTCCCCGGGCGATCGGTGGTGCGTGTGCGCCGCCAGCTGGGCCGACGCCGCCGAGGCGGGCGTGGCGGGCCTCGTGTTCCTCGAGGCGACCCACGCCCGGGCGCTCGAGATCGTGTCGCTCGAGCTGCTGATGAAGCACGCCTACGTGAAGACCGAGGCCTGACGGCTACTGACCGAGCAGCCGCTCCAGCGCCTCGATCTCGACCGGCTTGGTCAGGTGCGCGTCGAACCCGGCCTCGCGGGCGCGGGCCTTGTCCTCGGCGCGCCCGTAGCCCGACAGCGCCACCAGCGTCCACGGGCGCTCGAGCTCGGTGCCGAGCGCGCGCGCGAGATCGTACCCGTCCATCCCGCCGGGCAGGCCGAGGTCGGACAGGATCACGTGCGGACGCCAGCTCTTCGCGAGGTCGATCCCCCGCCGGGCGTCGAACGCGATCCGCACCTCGTGCCCCGCGAACTCGAGCAACATCTGGAGCGCCTCGGCGGCGTCGACGTTGTCTTCGACCACCAGGACCCGGCGCGCGGCGAGACCCGGTCCGGGATCGACGGAACCCACAGCCTCTCCGTTCATTTGCACCCTCCCGGCTTCGTTGCATCGCTGCAATCGCCGCCCGATTCGGGCCGCGCACCTAGTTGTACCACGGCAATGCTTCGTCTGCAGTGGACCGGGTCAGAATGGCCGAGGCGGTGAGGTCGACTCCCGGAGCGAGCTCAGCAGATCGCCCCACCACCGGCCGATCATCGCCAGGAACGGGCCGCTCGCCAGCCCGTGTCGAACCGGGTGGTCCGGGCGAATCGCGTCCCACCCGGCGTGGGTGACGATCACCCGGGTCGCGGGGCCGCGGGCGGACGCGTGGGCCTCGAACCGCACCTCGACCGCGGTGGTCTCGGCCGGGGCGAACGTGACCGACCGCCAGTCGAACGCCAGCCGATCCGGCGGCTCCCACGCGGTGATCCGGCCGGTGGGCACGATGGTGGGGCCGTCCGGACCGTCGAACGACTCGTACAGCGCGCCGCCGACGTGGGGCTCGAGGTGGACGATCCCCCGCGCGCGCCCCGCGACCCGGTACGCGAGGCCGCGGCGCCACCACCGGTCGATGTCCTCGGTGAACACGCGGAACGCGACCTCCGGCGGGACCTCCACCACGACCGAGACCCGGGCGAGGTCCGCGCTCATGGGTCGTCCGCCGGGTGGGCGGTCCGGGCGCCCGCTTCGGCGTGGGCCTTGAACGCCGACAGCTGGTCGCCCCAGAACGCCTCGACCTCGTCCAGCCACCCGCGCAGGGCGGCGAACGGCGCCGGGCACAGGTGGTACACCCGGACCCGGGCGTCGTCCGGGGTGGGCGACTCGTCGACCAGCCCCGCGTCCCGGAGCACCTTCAGGTGGCGGCTGGTGGTGGGGTGCGGCAGCGAGAGCGCCGCCGCGAGCTCGCCCGACCGGAGCGGCGCCCGCCGGAGCAGGGCGATCACCGCCCGCCGCGTCGGGTGGGCCAGCGCGTCGAACGCGGCGTCGAGGGCCGGGTCCGCGGCGTCGGCGGCCTCGGTCACGCCGGATCCCGGATCCGCTGCGAGAAGAACCACTCGTGGCCCTCGAGGTCGACCGCCGCGTAGGTGCGGTCGGCCCAGTACCCCTCGCCGTAGTCGGTGTCGGACGGCTCCTGGACGATCGCCGCGCCGGCCGCGCGGGCCCGGGCGCAGTGGGCGTCCACGTCGTCGATCTGCACGCACAGGCTCTGGGTGTTCGCCCCGCCCACCCGCCGCGGGCGCGCCCCGCGCCGCGGGACCGCCCGATCCGACCGACCGCCGGTCTGCCCGACCATCACGAGCCCGTCGCCGAACGTGAGCTCGGAGTGCTCGATCCGGCCGTTCTCCCCCTCGATCCTCAGCCGGACCTCGAACCCGAACGCGGCGCACAGCCAGTCGATCGCGGCGGCGGCGTCATCGTAGAACAAGGCGCTCGAGATGCGCGGCCAGCCGCTCGGGGTCGGGTTCATCGGATCCTCCGGAATTGGTTTCCAAAAACTGTAACCATTTCCGAAACCAGAAACAACTTTCGATCACAGCGCGCCGGTCGCGAGGTCGGCCACGATCGTCTCCGGGTCGACCCACCCGCGCTGCTCGTCGTGGACCGCGCCGTCGTGCCACCGCAGCCGCCACCGGGCGCCGGGGGGGACCGCGTCGACCGTGACCTGCCGCGGCTCGCCGGGCTGGAGGGAGGTGTCGGCCCTCTGGACCTTGACCTCGCCGTCGAGCGCGAACGACCGGCCGAACGTGGCGGCGGTGACGAACCCTTCGCCCCGGTCGACGTCGAGGGTCAGCCGGCGGAACAGGTCCCCCGACGGCAGGGCGTGCCCGACCCCGACCGACCGGACGGTGAACCGCGCGCCCGCCCCGTCCCGCGCGACGTCGATCGCGACCGAGGCCCGGAGCCAGGCGCGGTCGGCGGTCCCGCGGACGGTGTGGTCGCCGCCGGGCAGGTGGCACGACGCGCCGGTCCCCTCCCCGCCCGCCGCCCGGT
>JBEBJW010001015.1:0-3351 GCA_040079715.1 Myxococcota bacterium
CCCCCAGGTCCCCCAGCGCGCCGAGCGCGTCGTCCGGCTCCCGCACCAAGCCCGCCCCGTCACGCGACCGGTACACCCGGATCCGCGTCCCCACCGCCCACGACCGCCGTCCGCTCGCGATCATCGCCTCGTACGGCAGCTCCCGCCGCCCGGAGGCCCGGTACTCGTCCGGCGACTTCGTGAGCTTGACCTTCGACGACACGTCGTACGTCGTCACCGCGCGGGTCCGCAGCGCCCGGACCGCCTCCTGGTACGCGGCGTGCACGCCGGGCACGTCGCCCTCGAGCAGGCACCGGATCGCGCGGCGGAGGAACGCGTCCCCGAACGGCTCGGCGCGGCTCGACCGGAACGCGACCCCGCGCAGCACCAGCGCCCCGTCCCACCCGAGCAGCGCGTAGTTCTTCGGCTCGTGGGACAGCATCGCCGCGTAGCGCCCGTCGTGCTCGAGCTGCACCAGCGGCGGCAGCAGCGCCCCCACCTCCGCCACGACCCGGCGCTCGTCGGCCTCGGTCCACGCCTCGGGGGTCGCGAAGTACACGCCGTCGGTGTCCGCCTCGAGCAGCGTGCCGCCGCGGGCCTCGAGCTCGCGGCACAGCAGGTCCAGCACCTCCCGGCCGCGGCGGGTCACCTCGTTCGCGGCGTGCACGTCGGAGAACCGCGTGAGGTCCCCCGCCCCGAGGTAGCCGTAGGCCGAGTTCACCACGATCTTCATCGCCGCGGACATCGCCTCGTCGGTCGACCGCTCCGGCGACCCGGCCGGCGCCGCCCGGGCCCGCGCCTTCGCCGCCAGGCGCTGCGCCACCAGCCGGTCGACCAGCGCGACCAGCGCCCCGAGCCGATCGCGCGCCGGTCCGATCCGGTAGGTGCGCATCAGCGACGGGTACAGGCTCGCCACGTCGGCCTTCACGACCCGGCGCGCCACGCCGACCTGGCACAGGCGCAGCGCGGCGCCCTGGTGCGGCGTCCCGTCGGACGGCTGGTGGACCGGCAGCGCGGCCCCGGCCCGGAGGTACGCCCGCACCAGCAGCGGATCGAGGACCCCGGTGGCGGGCCCCGCGTCGGCGAGCCGGTCGTACCGCCGGGGGGCCATCCGGGCGAGCGCGAACGCCGGTCCGCCGAGCCTGCGGGCCACCTCCGCCGCCTCCTCCACGTCGGCGCGGGCGTACCGCCGGACCCGCGCGGGGTCCTCGCGCCAGACCTGGTGGACCTGGTCCCCGCGGACGAGCTCCCGGTCGTCGTCGGACACCCCGAGGTGCCGCGCGACCGCCTTCAGGCCGTAGCCGGGCAGCTCGCGGGCGGCGAAGTCGTGCCGGAGGACCGCGTCCATCGAGTCGAGCAGCTCGCGGCCGGGCGCGACGAACCGCACCTTCCGCTGCGGATCGTCCGGGCGGGCGGCGCCCCGGCGGGCCCCGCGCTGGTGGAGCCCCCCTCCGAACCGGCCGAGCGCGAGCGGCACCCCCAGCCGACGCGCGCGCTGGTCGAGGAACGGCAGGTCGAACCCGTGGAGGTTGTGGTTCTCGATCACGTCGGGGTCCGCCGCCCGCACCAGGTCCACCAGGCCCGCGACGAGGCCGGCTTCGTCGGTGTCGGACTCGAGGAGCTCGGTGCGCCCGTCGGGGTCGCGGACCGCGATCAGGAAGATCCGGTCGTGGGCGGGGTCGAGGCCGGTGGTCTCGAGGTCGAACTGCAGGCGGCGCAGGTCGTCGTACGCGAGCCCGCGGAAGTAGGTGCGGCCGGTCGCCACGAGGTACTGCTCGTCGGGGGGCAGCACCAGGTGCGGCGCGCCGCGGGGGAGCGCGCGGGTCAGCGGCGGGAGCGCGTCGGCTTCGATCCGGAACCGCAGGGCGCCGTCGCCGTCGAGCGGCTGGATCGCGACCCCCGGGATCCGCGCGAACGGCTCGGCCCGCTCGGCCAGGACCCACGGGCGGAACCGGACGTCCTCGCGCACGAGCGCGCCCCCGACCCGCCGCCAGACGAACGCCTCGCCCGACGGCTCCGCCCACACCGACACGATCCCGGGGGTCGGATCCCAGCCCCACAGCCACTCGTCCTCGGCGGTCGGTCCGACCAGGCGATCCACTCCAGGGGCTGCCGGCCGGGAGCTGTAGCACGGCGCTCCCGCTGCCGCCGGGCGGTGACCGACCAGTAGCCGGGGAGGTTCCCGCCGTGGCCCCACCCGGTGTAGGCGGTCGGGCCGTCCGGGCACGGACAGAACCGCATCGTCGCGTGGCCGTACCACGCGTCCGGGGCGGCCGGGGTCATCATCGTCGCGAGCCCCGCGTCCGACACCACCGCGCCCTGCCGGAACAAGGCGTCGGCGTAGGTCAGCAGGTCGGCGGTGGTCGTGTGGAGCGCGCCGGCCGACCCCGCGAAGCTCAACACCGCGGCCTGGGGCAGCAGGGTGATGTCGAGGACCGCCCCGCCGAACTCGGTGTAGCCGGGGATCAGCGCGTCGGGCGTGTCGAACGTGTACGCGGTGTGGTCGAGCCCGAGCGGCCCGAGCAGCTCGCCCTGCAACGCGTCCGGGAACGGCGCCCCCGCGTGGTCCGCGACCCCCTCCCCGAGCAGCACGAACCCGGTGTTGCTGTACACCATCGCGCGCCCGGGCGACCCGGCCGGCTCCGCGGTCGCCATCTGCGCCAGCACCTCGTCCGGGGTCCAGACGCGCCCGAGGTCCGCGAGCACGATCCCCTGGAGCGTCGGGTCGTCGAGCCAGGTCGCGGTGACGCCGGCGGTGTGCGACAGGAGCTGGTCGACGGTGATCCCGTCCGCGCCCGGGAACGTCGGCGCCCACGCCGCGAGCGGGGCGTCGAGCGCCCACGACCCCGCGTCGACCTGGCGCAGGACCAGCGCCCCGGTGAACAGCTTCGTCAGGCTCGCCGCCCGGAACGTCCCGTCCGCCGGCATCGGGGTCGTGCCGGCGAGGTCCTCCGTCCCGGCGGCCCCCAGCCACCGCTCGTCGCCGCGCTGGACCGCGAGCAGCGCCCCGGGAACGCCCGCGTCGACCACCAGCCGGTCGGCGATCGCCTGCAGCGCCTCGATCGGCAGCGGCGCCGGCGCCTCCACCGGTGCCTCCCCGGTCGACCCCGCCACGCACCCTGCGAACCACCCGAACATCGGACCTCCCGGGTGCAGGTACACGGGCCGGAGGGTCCGGGGGACCAGCCGATTCGGACACAGTCCCCGGTAGTTCGGCCATCGCGCGCCTGCGGCCGCCGGACGGGGCTTTCGCGGGGATCCGCCCGTCCTCCGGCGGCGCGGAGCGCCAGGTGGCGTCCCGTCGGCCGGGCGCGGTGGGGCCTGCAGGCCGGGTCGAGCGAGCGCGGCGGCTGCTGCCGCAGAACTCGGCGG
>JBEBJW010001016.1:0-3350 GCA_040079715.1 Myxococcota bacterium
GCGATCGCGATGCTCCGGGCCGACCCGCCGCCGGGCGAGGTCCTGAACCTCGGGTGGGTCGCGGGGAACCCGCTGATCCATGGGTTGTACCCCGTGAGGCGGGTGTTCGTGGATCCGCGGTGGGAGGCCTACCCCCGACCGTTCCTCCTCGCGGCGATCGCGGCGGTCCACGATCCGGCGCTGTTCGCGGCCGAGCTCGACCAGTGGCGCCCCGGGTTCGTGGTGGTCGAGCTGCGCGAGCGGGACGCGGTCCAGCGGGCGGGCGAGCTCGTCGCCGCGGGGTGGGCCGTGGTCCACGTCGACACGGACCTCGCCGTGCTGGTGCCGACGACCGACGCGACCGCGGCGTACCGGGCCCGTCACCCGCCGCTCGGGTCGATCGGTCTCGGCCCGGTGGACGGCTGGTCGACCGCACCCGTGGTCCGCGCGCAGCAACAGGCGCGGTTCGCCCGGCTCCGCGCCGCGCTCGGCGACCCCGCGGGCGCCGCGGCGCTGGTCGCCGAGGCCCGCGCCACGAGCGACGATCCGGCGGTGGCGGCCGAGCTGGCCGACTGACCCGCTCTGCGACGCCGGCGCGACCCGAGCGGCGTCGGAGATCCCGGTCGGCCGAACGTGGCGTCGATCACCCGGCGGACCGCCGGGGATGTCGTCGAGCGGCCGCCCGTGCGCCGGACCGACCAGGTCCGGGTCAGCCGAACGTGGCGTCGATCACCCGGCGGATCGCGGGGATGTCGTCGATCGGTCGCCCGTGCGCCGGTACGACCAGGTCCGGCGGATCCACCGTCAGCCGCTCGCGGAGCCAGGACGTGTACGCCGGGCGGTCTCGCAGCCCGAGCCACTTGAACGGGCCCACCCGCAGCCCCGGGGACACCCCGGCGAGCCAGCCGATCACCCCGTTGACGCTGCGCGGGGTCTTCGCGAAGTCGAACAGCGCGTCGCACACCACCCACACCGTGCCGGTCGCGGTGCGCGCCACGAGCCACACCTCCCCGTTCCGGGTCCCCGGAGGCTCGACCAGCGTCAGGTGGGGAGGCAGCGCCGCCCGGAGGGGGTCGAGCGAGCCCAGCGCGACCGGCGAGCGCCGACGGAGTCGCTCCCGCGCGGGCTCCGACGCCACCGCCCGCGCGTCCGGGAACGCCGCGGTCCACGCGGGGAGCCCGAGGTGGTGGTACTGGTTCGGCGCGAGCAGCCACCCGACGGCTCCAGCGACCTCGACCGCGGACCGCACCTCGGGCGCGAGCCCGGCCATCGCGCCGATCACCAGGGCCAGGGTGGGGCCCCCGACGACATGGCCGGCGCCGAGCGAGACCGCGACCGTCCGGAGGGCGCACTCCCCGTCGTCGAGGCGCTCGAGCTGCCACAGGCCGGGCGCGATCGCCGACCAGGTCTGCCGGATCACGCCCTCGCCGTCACTCGGTGACGGTGTAGTCGATCAGGTAGTCGACGACGATGTCGACGCCCGCGGGGGGCCGTACGTCGGAGAACACCAGGGTGTACGGGTCCGACAGCGCATAGCCGCCGACCCACGGGTAGGCGTGCCCGTCGTCCTCGATCGACACCTGGAGGCCGGCGAGCCGGGCCGGCGAGGTGAGGTCGAACGTGTCGCCGAGCGCCCGGGTCGCGATGTCCTGCGCCACCGCGGTCAGGAACCCGTTGAAGTCGCTCCGACAGATCGAGTCGGACAGCCCGCCGGTCAGCTCGACGAGGTCCAACACCGAGTTCGCGGCGGTGGTGGGCTTGCCCTGGCAATCGGTGCCGTCGACCTGGGTGATCGCGTAAGCGGTGACCGAGCTGAGCCGCCCCGCCTTCTGCTGCGCCAGCAGATTGATCAGGTCCGGGGACGTCGGCAGCGACTCGTCTTCCGTGTCGGACACGAACACGACGGCGACGTTCGCCTCCGGGCGGAAGAACCCGTCGTTGAACCCGCCGTCGACCCCGTGTTCGAGCAGCGCCGACTCGACCGCCGCCCGGCCGGCGGGGGGCGGGTAGAACGTGCCCTCGTGGCTCGCGATCGCGAGGTACAGCCACTGCTGGCCGCGGGCGATCGCGTCGGCGTCGAGGATCTGCTCGCCGTCGAGCCACCGCTTACCGGGCCACCCCGCGACGGTGACGAGCTTGCCGCCCTCGTCGGACCCCATGTCCATCGTGACCACGCCGATCTGGGTGTCGAACCCGCTGCCGGCGAGGTGCTGGACCATCGAGGTGGCCCCTTCGGCGGTGAGACCCAGCCGGCCCGTGTCGGTCATCGACATCGAGGTGTCGACCACCAGCAGGACGTCGACCGCGAGGTGCTGCTCGAACCGGTCGCTCCGGTCGCACCCGGTCTGGTCGACTTCGAGGTTGCAGTCGTTGTCGAGGCCGTCACACAGCTCGGCGAACCCGGGCCCGACGGTAGGCTCGAGATCGTCGCAGTCGCCGGCATCGGACGAGAACCCGTCCTGATCGAGGTCCACGCCGACGCCGACCGTCGGGCCGACGCCGGTGTCGTACCCGCCGAAGTTCATCGGCATCATGCACCCTGCGAGCGGCAGCAGCAGGAGCGGTGGTACGACCTTCACGGTCACTCCCTTCGCGTTGCCCGGCACGCGCGACGGATCTCGCTCGCGTCCCGTGTGGACAGATCGCTGGCGACGAGGAGCGCCTCGTCGCATCGGTCCAACAATACCAGGGATTCGGCGCGCAGGCGCAGAATTTCTTGACGACGACCCGCCAGCTCCGGGAGATCCTGGAGTTTTTCGGCGAGCGACGCCGTGGCCGCCGGGTCGTTCAGCCCCTTCGACGCCTGCAGCCGCCCGATCTGCGCCTCACCCACCATCCGACCGTGCGGGAGCTGGGCGAGGTACCGCTCGAACCCAGTCTTCGCCGCCGCGAAGTCGCCGTCGACCAGCGAGTCCCTCGCCGGCTCGAACACCTGCAGCTCGATCGCGAGCTCGGAGGACGGCGGCGCAGCGCGCACGGACCCGGTCGGTGCGGCGGCCGCGGGGCCGGCGTCGGCGGTCCCCTCGGTCTGCGTGGCCGCGACCTGCGCGGGCGCGGGCGTCGCGATCGTCGGGGGCGCCGACTTCGTGGGCACGGCGCCACCAGGGGAGAGCCGGCCCGCCGGGGACGACGCAGACCCGACCGACGGCCCCACGCTCGGCCCAGGGGACGTCGCCGCGGGCTGGACCGCGTCCTGTCCGTCCTGTCCGCCTCGTCCGTCCGTGGACGGAGCGGGCGGCGCGACCGGAGCCGTCACGGGGACCGGCACCGGCACTGCGATCAGCTCGACGTCGCTGCTGCCGGAGTGGATGCCGAGCCAGTACGCGGCGGCGACCACCGCTGCTCCGGCGACGAACCCGGCGCCCGATCGC
>JBEBJW010001017.1:0-3349 GCA_040079715.1 Myxococcota bacterium
TGCCCGGACAGATCACCGAGCGCGACGATCAGGTCGTGGGCCGTCGCGCGCTCCGGGACCCGGCGGGGGCTGTACCCGAGCTCGACCAGCCGCTCGGCGGTCGCGGGGCCGACCGCGGCCCACCCGGCGGACTTCCACGCGCTCGGGGCGCCGATCGCGATCACGTCGGCTGCGGTGGCGCTCGTCACCACCACCCACTGCGCCTGCGGGTGTTCGATCGCCGCGTCGGCGACCGCCAGGGGCAGCCACCGCCGCTCGAGCAGCGGCACCACCACCGGCTCGAACCCGGCGAGCGCCAGCGCGTGGGCGAGGGTGGGCGCGTCCTCGGCCGCCCGGGTGACCAGGACCCGCAGCGGCGCTCCGAACGCGTCCCACGACTCGCTCACGCGAGGGGGCGGAGGCGCGCCAGGTCCTTCGCGAGGTTCTTCTGGTGGGCCTCGAGGGTGCCGCCGCCGATCTCGAGCAGCTTCGCGTCGCGCCACAGCCGCTCGACCGGGTACTCCCGGCAGTAGCCCGCGCCGCCCATCACCTGCATCGCGTGGTCCGCCACCGTCTTGCCGACCGGGGCAGCGAACAGCTTCGCGGCGTCCGACCCGAGCCGGTTCCGGTGCTCGGCCCCGACCGCGCGCGCGACCTGGTACACCAGGCACCGTGTCGCCTCGGTCATCGCGTAGCTGTCCGCGATGTACCTCTGGATCTGGCCGTAGTTCAGGATCGGCTGGCCGAACGACTTCCGCTCCTGGGCGTGCCGGATCATGATGTCGACGCACCGATCGGCGATCCCGAGGCTCATCGCGGCGAGGGTAAGCCGCTCGATCTCGAGGTTCCGCATCATGTGGGTGATGCCGCTCCCCTCGGCGCCGAGCAGGTTCTCGGCGGGGATCCGGCAGTCCGAGAAGATCAGCTCGGACATCGTGGAGCCGCGCATCCCGAGCTTGTCGATGTGCTGGCTGGTCGAGAACCCGGGGCAGTCGCGATCGACCACGAACGAGGTGATGCGCCCGTCGAGCTTCGCGTACACCAGGAAGCAGAACCCCTCGCACCCGTTGGTGATGTAGGTCTTGGTCCCGTTCAGGACGTAGCCGCGGCCGTCGCGGACGGCGGTGGTGGACATCCCGAGGACGTCGGTGCCGGCGCCCGGCTCGGTCATGCCCATCCCGGCGATCCACTCACCGGACAACACCTTCGGCAGGATCCGAGCGCGCTGCTCCTCATTGCTGCAATGGTAGAAGTTGTTCACGAACAGCATCGCGTGCGCGAGGTACGCGAGGCAGAACCCCGGATCGGACTTCGACAGCTCGTGGTGGACGATCACCGCCGCCACCGTGTCCATCCCGGCCCCGCCGTGCTCGGTCGGGATCGTGATCCCGAGGACCCCGAGCTCCGCGAGCTTCTTGAACAGCTCGACGTTCAGGACACCCTTCTCGTCGAATTCGGCAGCCTGTGGCTCGACTTCGTTCCGGGTGAACTCTGCGAGGAGCGCGCGGAGCATCCGGTGCTCTTCGGTCGGATCGAACAGGTCCCCCCCGGTCATGCGCCTCTCCCTTGTGCGGACATGCGGCCTCGGGTTCTAACACGGCGCCTGCCGCCCGGATGAGGGGGGGATAAGGACGGCGCTCATCGAGGGGAGCGCGGTCGTGCCGCAGAAGTTGTTCCTGATCGACGGCAGCAACCACGCGTACCGGGTGCAGTACGCGCTCCCGCCCCAGCACGCGTCCGACGGGTTCCCGACGCGGGTGTTGTACGGGTTCACCCTGCTGTTCCAGAAGATGATGCGCACCTACCAGCCCGACTGGTGCGCGGTGTCGTTCGATCAGGGCAAGTCGTTCCGATCGCAGGTGTACGACCAGTACAAGGCCACCCGGCGCGAGATGCCGGAGGACATGAAGCGCCAGTGGTCGTCGTTGCCGAAGCTGGTCGAGGCGTTCGGGTACCGGTGCCTCGCGGTGGAGGGGTACGAGGCAGACGACGTGCTGGCCACGCTCGCCGTCCGGTTCGCGAGCGACGACCTGCACGTGTACATCGTCACCGGCGACAAGGACTTCGGGCAGATCGTCAGCGACAAGATCTTCCTGGTGGACGACGCGAAGGGGCAGACCCTCGGCGCGCCGGAGATCAAGGAGAAGCTCGGTGTGCCACCCGAGCAAGTGGTGGATCTCCTCGCGCTCGCCGGCGACAGCTCGGACAACATCCCCGGAGTGCCGGGGATCGGCCTGAAGACCGGGTCCCAGCTCCTCGAGACCTGGGGAACGCTCGAGGCGATCCTCGAGGCCGCCGCGGCCGGCAAGATCAAGGGGAAGCGCGGCGAGATGCTGGTGACCCACGCCGAGGACGCCCGGCTGTCGAAGCGGCTGGCGACGATCTGCACCGACGTGCCGCTGGGGTCCGAGGCGATCGACGCGCTGCGGCCGCAGGGGGTCCAGGTCGATCCGCTCCGGGAGCTGTTCGATCGGTGGGAGTTCATGGACGTGGCGACGCGGCTGCTCCCGCCGAAGGTCGCGGTCGACAAGTCGCTGTACGGCGTGTGCACCACCCGGGCCGAGGTGGACGAGCTGATCGCGCGGGTCCGCGCCGCTGGACGGTGCGGGGTGGCGGTCCAGGGCTCGAACGCCCGCCCGGAGCTCGCCGAGCTGCTCGGCATCGCGCTCGCGCTCCCGGATCTGGTCCGGTACGTCCCGCTGATCCCCCGGCACGACCTGTCGTTCGATCCGGTCGAGGTCCGGGCGGCGCTGCTCGCGGTCCTCGCCGATCCGGCGATCGCGAAGGTCGGGTTCGATCTGAAGGCCGATCTCCGGCTGTGCCGCCGCCTCGGGTCCGAGCTGACCGGGATCGTCGGCGACCTGAAGCTGCTCGACTACGTGCTGGTCGCGCACCGCCGGACCCACGGCCTGGCGGAGATCGCGAAGCGCCACCTCGGCCACAGCGTGGCGGTGGCGAGCGGGTCGGAGCCGCTGATGGTGCAGGACCTCGCGGACTTCGGCGCCGAGCCCGCGCACCTGTCGTTGCTGCTCCACGAGCGGCTCGACAAGCGGCTCGATGACGGCACCCGGTTCGTGTACGAGCAGATCGAGATGCCGCTGCTCCCGGTGCTCGCGTCGATGGAGCAGGCCGGGATCAAGCTCGACTTGACCGTGATGGACGGGATCTTCCGCGACATCGCCGCCCGGGTCCTCGCGGCCGAGAAGCAGTGCCACGACCTGCTCGGTCGGCCGTTCAAGGTCGGGTCGCCGAAGGAGGTCGGCGAGATCCTGTTCGACGAGCTCGGCCTCGCGAAGGGCAAGCGGACCAAGACCGGCTACTCGACCGACGCGTCCGTGCTCGAGAAGATGGCGGAGGAGCACGATCTCCC
>JBEBJW010001018.1:0-3348 GCA_040079715.1 Myxococcota bacterium
GTGGGGGGCCCCACCCTGAGCGCTTCGTGGGGGGCCCCACCCTGAGCGCTTCGTGGGGGGCCCCACCCTGAGCGCGGGCAGCCCAGGCGGGAGGTTCAGCCCCCCCAGCCCGGCGGTCCCGATCGCGACGACCGCGTGGCCGGGGCCGGGTGGATCACCGGCGGGGCCACCCCGAGCCAGCCCGCGACGGTCGCCCAGGCCGCGTCGCGCTCCGGCGTCGGCAGCAGCTCGACCGCGGCGCCGTGGTTCCCGCTGGCGAGGGTGTACACCTGGATCGCCGGGTTCGACGCGCCGGTGATCCCGCCCGCGGTCCACGGGTCGAGCTCGCCGTACACGAACACCATCCGGTCGGCCGACGACTCGACCCAGTCGACCACCGGCGGGTTCCGCGCCACGAAGATCGGCGGCGGCGCGTCGACCGGGATCATCCCGGCCTCGGCGTCGACCCCGTCCGGCGTCACCAGGCCGACGAGGTGGTCCTGCGGCATCGCCGGCGGACCGAGCTCGGTCTGGACCTGCCAGTAGTACGGGTCGAAGAAGTCGAGCGCCTGGTCGCTGCCGTAGTACAGCCCGTACCCGTACAGCCAGTAGAAGTCGACCAGGGTGGCGGCGTCGGCGGTGGCCGCGTCCGGCACGTCTCCGCAGTAGTCGATGC
This sequence comes from Myxococcota bacterium, assembly GCA_040079715.1. Lineage (GTDB taxonomy): Bacteria > Myxococcota_A > UBA796 > UBA796 > JACKER01. Next base: position 656 of record JBEBJW010001018.1, read on the forward strand.
CGGCGTACTGCCAGAACGACCACGCGAGATCCAACACGGTCGCCTCGAGCGCCGGCTCGATCCCGCCGATCCGGTTCGTGGTGTACCCGTACGGGTTCGCCTCGAGGATCGCGAGCACCTCGTCCCGGTGCGTCCCGAGCAGCCCGACCTGGACCGCCTCGAGCGCGGCCTGGCAGGTCGGATCCGGGACGGTGGCGAACCACGTCGGATACCGCTGGTCGCGGTACTCGAGCTGGAACGGCGCGACGTACGCGATCGTGCCGGCCATGTCGTTCGGCCAGTAGTAGTGGTAGTACACGGCGTCGGCGCCGCCCATCGACGCGCCGGTCGACAGCCACGGCCCGACGTAGATCGCGCCGAGGGCCTCCCGGACCGCGTGCTGATCCGCGGCGATCTGCTCGAGGGTCATCGTGGTCCAGTCGACCGGATCCGGGCGCGACAGGTTGTGGTACCGCTTCTCGATCACCAGCTGGTTGGTGTCGAACAGGTCGGTCGGCTCCTGGATCGACGTCCCGAGGTAGTCGGCGTACCCGGTCGACACGAACGTCATCGGCTCGGCCTCGGCGACGTGGACCAGCGTGAGGTGCTGCTCGAACGTCCCGCGGCTGGGATCGCCGTGGTCGACGGGCTGCTCGAACACCAGCGCGAACGACCGGGGATCGACGGCCGGATCGCCCAGCTCGACCACCGACAGCATCCCGGGGACCGCGGTCAGGGCGTCGGCGATGTCGACCGGCGGCGGCGGGTCCGTGTCGGCGTCGGTGTCGGTGTCGGTGTCGGTGTCGGTGTCGGAATCGGCGTCGCTGTCGCTGTCGGCGTCGGTGTCGGCGTCGGTGTCGGCGTCGGCGTCGGCGTCGGCGTCGTCGGTGTCGGTCTTCGCGTCGTCGCCGGCACACCCGACCGCGACCCACGCCAGCACGGCCCATCGTTCGATCATCACCCCTCCAGGTCGCCGACGATACCCGGCCGGTCGGTCGGTCCGCACGCTCGTCCGACAGACGGGCTATCTGGGCAAGTTCCGCGGGCGTTCGGTTGGCGCAGAAAACTGCGCCAGGACTGAATTCTGTTTCAACCGAACGTTGAAAAATAATGCCGATGTTGCAATCGATACGGTGCAGGGTCGGCGCTCGGCTGCACGAGCCACGACGTGCGCCTCCCCGCGGTCGCCGGGCCTGTTCGCGGGCCGGTCCGGCCGGTCCCACCCCGATCAGGACGGGCAGGGCAGGACGGGCAGGGGCTCGGGCAGGGGCAGGGGCAGGGGCTCCTGGCAGGGGCTCCTGGCAGGGGCTCCTGGCAGGGGCTCCTGGCTGGACTAGTGGACCGTCGCGATGTACGCCGCCCGGTCCGCGATCCACCCCTCGACGTACGTCCGCTCGTCCGCGAACCCGGTCCGGTCCGACCGCGCCCACCCGAAATACGCCCAGTACGCCGACTCCCACTTCGCCCAGTCCCGCGTCGCGCTCGGCTCGATCTCCGCGTAGTACCCGTCGGTCGCCGCCCGCAACACCGCCGGGTCGAACGGTCCGCCGGGCGCCGCCTGATCGAGCAACCCCGTCCAGACCTCGTCGTTCATCGTCGGATCCGATACGAACTGCCAGAACACGCGATTGGTCCAGACGAAGTCGTTGTACACGTCCGGCTCGACCCGGGCGGTGTACCAGTTCTGGCCCAGGGACTGGTTGAAGTCCCACGGGGTGTACCGAAACAGCCCGGTCACCGGATCGTGGACCAGGTACGCGTTCTTTCCGCCCGAGTCGTCGGCCGCGAACCAGTGGACCAGCCGGAGCCAGTCCATGAACTCGGTCCGGTCGATCCACGCGTCGATCTCGGCGTCGAACGTCGGGGCGTCGCACCCGCCGGTGAACGCGGTCAGCGCGTCGAGGTCGGCGAAGTCGTCGACCGGCAGGCCCTCCTTCTTCTCCCACCCGAGGTGGAGCACGGCCTTCGGCGCGCCGCTCACGTCGGTCAGGTAGAAGTTCGCGTTGTGGTCGATCGACTTGTACACGTTCGCCGTCGGATCGAACCCCATCTCCTCGACGAACTCGTCGTCGACGTGGTCGATCGCGGTGTACAGCCCCTGGTACACCCCGTCGAGGTACACCACCACGAACGCCGTCCGCGGGGTCAGGCGCGGGGTGCCCACGTCGGCGGCGATCGCGGCCCAGGTGTCGAACACCAGCTTCTGGCGCACGTACGACGAGTCGTCGAAGTTGCTGATCAGCACCAGGTGGTCCTTGTGGCCGAGGCCCAGGTCGTCGAGGTCGAGCTGATCGGGCTCGAACTCGAGGGTGTACGACGGCTTCGGGTACCCGGCGCTGGCGGCGCCGCGGATCTTGATCGTCCCGGCGTACGGGTCGCCGTCCCACCAGGCGGACATCGCGACGTAGTCCTGGGACAGCGCGCCGGTCGGGTCGAGGTGGAGCACCGGGACGCCGAACTCCTGGGTGTAGGTGAGGGGATCGACCGGGACGTTCGCCGGATCGTCGTACCGGTCCGCGACCCACGCCGTCCCGACCGCCGTCTCCGGGACCCCGTGGTCCCCGACCGCGACCACGAACGCGCGCGGGCCGGCGTCGGCGAGCCCGGTCGGCCACGACAGCGCGTCGCCGGACGCCGAGATCCCGCCGGGGATCGACACCACCGCGACCGCGGCGGGCGCGACGCCGGTCGCGCAGGCCACGGCGAGCGAGACC
>JBEBJW010001019.1:0-3339 GCA_040079715.1 Myxococcota bacterium
CGACGGCTTCGGCGGGGACCTCCGGGGGATCCTGCTCGCGGTGCGGGCTCGGGCGCTGGCGCGGAGCGGCCGGGTCGAGGCCGGGCGCCAGGCGCTCGACGACGCGCGGGCGGTCCTCGGTCACCGCGCCGCCGGACCGCTCGCCCAGGAGATCGCGCTGTCCGAGCGCGCGCTCGGGCCCTGACCGGCGCGATCAGGTGCTGGTGGTGGTGGTGTTGTCGGTGAGCCACGCGTCGCACGCCTCGGGGCTCTCGAGGTAGATGCCCATCCCGTCGCTGTCCTGGCACAGCTCGGTGTAGCCGAGCTCGGCGCAGGTGGTGTCCGGGATGTACCAGTCCTTGTCGTCGCAGGTGTGTTTCGCGCGGTTGCTGCCGTTGGTCGGCTCGTAGCAGACCGGGCCGCTGTCGTATTGCGCGGCGCACACCCCGTGGTCCGACAGCGCGTCGAACGCCTCGTCACACCCCGCCCCCGCGACCACGAGCCACGCGATCACCCGCCATCGTCCACCCATCTCGTCCTCCGGTCGGGCCCACGGTCCCGCACCCGGAAGGTGACCCGGCGGTCCGGTCACAGGAGTCACACGCGGTCAGCTCGGAGTCCCGGCGGTCCGAGGTCGCGCGTGGCCGAGGATCTCCGGGCCGTCGGCGAGGGGCGACGCGGTCGGTCCACCCGGCGGCGAGGCGCGCAGCCAGCAGCTCGTCGGCGTCCGGACGGTGATCCCACACGGCGACCGCCGTGACGGCGCCGTTTCACGTGCGTGTCGAACACCGGCTATCGAAGCGCCGTCGACGGGGACGTGGATCCGCCGGATGCCCGCGACGGGACGCCACCCGGAGCTCCCCGCCGCCGGACGACAGGTGGATCCCAGCGCCGACCCGCGCCTTCCCGAGGGAGAGGCCAGGGCTGGGCTCGGCCACGGCCACGGGCAGCTACCCGGGGTCGACCACCACGAACGTCACGTCGTCGGTGAGCTGGGTCGGCACGCCGACGTGGGCCTCGACGGCCTGCTTCACCGCGTCGCGGATCGCGCCCGCCCCGCCGGGGTACGCCGCCTCGCACACCGCCCGCAGCGCCCGCTCGCCGAACGGGCGTCCGTCGGGGGCGCACGCCTCGACCAGCCCGTCGGTGAACGCGATCAGCACCTCCCCGGGCGCGACCCGGATCGCGTCCTCCTGGTACCGCTGGCCGCGCGCGGTCCCGAGCGGCGGGTTCCGGTGGCCCTTCAGCGGGCGGGTCCCGGTGCCCGACATCAGCCACGGCGCCCGGTGGCCGGCGTTCGCGACCGTCAGGGTCCGGGTGTCCGGCTGCCACCGCGCCACCACCGCGGTCATGAAGTACTCGCCGTCCACGCTGTCGATCAGGATGTGGTTCAGCATGTTCATCGCCATGTACGGCTTGAGCCCGTCGCCCATCCCGAGCAGCGCCATGTCGAGCGCCCCGCGGACGATCCCGACGATGATCGCGGCCGGCGCCCCGTGGCCGGTCACGTCGCCGACCACGACCACGGCGTCGCGCGACCCCGCCGGGGCGAGGGTCCACCAGTCGCCCGAGCACTGCTCGGCCCCGCGGTACCACCCGTGGGCGACGAGCCCCGCCACCTCGACCACCTGCGCCGGGACGAGCATCTTCTGGACCGTGCCGGCGATCTCGAGCTCCTTGCGGAGCTGCGAGTCGCGGATCGTCGCCTCGACCAGCTCCGCGACCGAGTCCGCCAGCTTCGACAGCCGGGTCCGCATCCGCCGGATCGACGTCGACGCGGACAGGCTCGCCTCGGTGTCGGTCGACAGCGGCTCGTCGAACAGCGCCGCCGACAGCAGGATCGCGAACCGGCGGCGGGCGAGGTTCAGCGTCCGGTCGAGCTCGGGGGCGGTGGTCCCGTGGATCCCCTTGAACTCCTCGATCGCCGCGACCATCCCGTCGAGGGTCTCGGACAGGGCGTCGTACTGCCGGGCGAACTTCAGGCGCTCGGCCTCGGTCGCGTCGTCGCTCGCGAGCTCGTGCAGGGCGCGGATCGCGTCGCGCTCGGACAGCGCCCCGACCAGCAGGTTCCGGACGATCGCCTCGATCTGCGGCTCGACCAGGCTCACGTCCCCTCCGGCGGCGTCACGAAGTACAGCGACCGGTCGGTGTCCCGCCCGCGGTGCGCGAGGCCGCGCCGCACCATCCACGACACGTGGGTCACCCGCAGCGGGTGGACCTCCGCCCGGAGCACCGAGCCGTTCTGGAACAGGGTGAACAGCCCGAGGCCGGCGCCGCCGTGGCTCGTGTCGACCGACGCGCCGTCGGTCCGGCTGACCCCGCGCAGCACGCCCTCGAAGAACCGCGTCCGCGGGAGCCGCCCGAACGGGTCGGTCGCGTCGAGGCCGATGTACGACGGGCCGACCGCGAGCCGGAACGTCGGGCGCTGGCGCTCGGTCAGCGCGACCTCGGCCTGCCGGTCGAACGCGAACAGCGGCTGGCCGGCGTCGTTGACCGGCGCGTCGTACACCGCGTTCATCAGCAGCTCGTGCGCCGCCGACGCCACCACCTGCGACTCCCGCCGGTCCGCCCCGAGGTTCCGGGAAATGTCCTCGATCTGCTTCACGATCCGGCGCAGATCGGCGGTCGACTTCGGGGTCCACGCGACGTTCGTGACGCCCCAGGTCATGAACTGCGACGCGGTCGGGGTGGCCTCGGCCGGCGACAGCACCCGGCGGGTCACGTAGGTCGTCTCCCACGGCTCGGGCGCGCCGGTGATCGACGTCGCCACCCCGACCACCCGCGGGTGGGTGATCGCGAGGCGGACCAGCGCCGGCTCGACCTGGTCGGCGATGATCAGCACGCGGGCCTTGGATCCGGCGTCCTTGAGGATCTGGAGCGCGGTCGCGGCGTCACCCTGGTCGACCACCACGAACAGCAGCGGGTCGCCGAGGGCGTCGGTCGGCGCGTCGGCGACGGTGACGTGGTGCCCGGCCGCCGCGCACCGGAGGGCGGGCAGGACCAGGGCGCGTTGTTGCTCTGGGGCGACGACAGCGATCGACACGGGATCCTCGGCGGTTCAGGTCCACAGGCGCAGCGCGACCGCCGCGGACACGAGCGCGACCAGCAGCGCCACCGCGGCGAGCACCGCGATCGCGACCACCACGACCGGGACCATCGACCGGCGCCGCGCCCGCCCAGCGACCGGCGACCTGGACCCGGCGACCGGCGACCCGGCGACCTGCGACCCGGCGACCGGCCCGTCGACCGCCGCGAGGAGCTCCGGCGGCGCCCCTTCGGCCGACCGGCCCCACTCGGCCGACAGCGGCTCGAGCTGGAGCTCGGTCCCGCACGACGGGCACGGCGCGGTCACCGCCTCCC
>JBEBJW010001020.1:0-3336 GCA_040079715.1 Myxococcota bacterium
GAGCTGGACCCACCCCTCCGACCCCGGCTCGACCTGGTCCCGGTCCTCCGCGAGGTACAGCCGCGCGCCGCGCTCGGTCGTGCCGTGGAGCACCCGGACCGACACGCCGTCCTCGAGCGGGTCAGCGGTCGACAGGTGCCGGTACCGAACGTCGATCATCGACGGCTCCGGGATCTCGCCGCGCGCGACCAGCACCCCGCGCGGCACCTGCTCGGGCTCGACCCCGGCGAGGTTCAGCGCGGTCCGCCGCCCGGGCAGCGCCTCGGTCACCTTGTGCCCGTGGACCTCGATCCCGCGGACCCGCGCGGTCGCGGCGCCGGGCAGCAGCCGGACGGTCTCCCCGTCGGACAGCGTGCCCGACCAGGTCGTGCCGGTCACCACCACCCCGAACCCCGACCGGACGAACTCCCGGTCGACCGGCAGCCGGAACGGGGCCGCCGGGTCGCCGCGCGAGGCCTCCGGGAACCCGGCGATCACCGCGAGCAGGGCGTCCTTGCCCCGGCCGGTCACCGACGAGAACGGCACGATCGGCGCGCCCGCGAGGAACGTGCCGGCGCACAGCGAGCGGACGTCGTCCTCTGCCAGCTCGAGCAGCTCGTCGTCGACGAGGTCCGCCATCGTCAGGACCACCGCCCCGGTCCGGATCCCGAGCAGGTCCAGGATCGCGACGTGCTCGCGGGTCTGCGGCATCGCCCCGTCGACGGCGGACACGCACAGCAGCACCGCGTCGATCCCGGTCGCCCCGGCGACCATCGTGCGGACCAGCCGCTCGTGGCCCGGGACGTCGACGAACCCGACGTCGGTCCCGTCCGGGAGCGCCAGGTGGGTGAACCCGAGCGCGATCGTGATCCCGCGCGCCTTCTCCTCCGGCAGGGTGTCGAGGTCGACCCCGGTGAGGGCGCGGACCAGGCTGGTCTTCCCGTGGTCGATGTGGCCCGCCGTCCCGATCACGATTCCCCGCTCGACCGCTCGGGGCTGGCTTCCCGGACTCACGCGACCTCCGTCAGTTGCCGGAACACGTCCTCGAGGTTCCGGGTGGCGAGCGTCAGCTCGACCAGCACGTGGCCGTGGTCGACCGCCCACCGGAACAGGTCCGCCCGCACGTCGCGATCGGCCTCGACCTCGAACCTGAGCGCCTCGCCGGCGATCGCCCGGACCGCGCCGACCCCCGGGACCGCCCCGAGCTCGGCCGCGACCACCTCCGGCCGGACCCGGACCTTGCCGGCGGCGAGCCCGAGCTGGACGAGCTGCCCGCGGGTCGACGCGACGATCGCCGCGGTCCGGTCGTCCGCCACCAGCCGGCCGCGGTGGAGGATCAGCACCCGATCGCAGGTCACCTCGACCTCCGGCAGCACGTGGGTCGACAGGATCACGGTCCGGGTCGCGCCGATCGCCCGGACCAGCGCGCGGATCTCGACCACCTGGTTCGGGTCGAGCCCGGTCGTCGGCTCGTCGAGGACCAGGATCGGCGGATCGTGGACCAACGCCGCCGCGAGCCCGACCCGCTGCCGGTACCCGCGCGACAGGGTGGCGATCCCCTGCCCGAGCCGGTCGGTCAGCCCGCAGGCGGTGGCGGTCCGCTCGAGCGCCCGGGCGGCCTCCGCCGGACCGAGCCCGCGGGCCCGGGCGACGAACCTAAGGTAGCCGCCGGCGGTCATCTCGTCGTACAGCGGCGCGCCCTCCGGCAGGTACCCGATCGCCCGTCGGGCCTCGATCGGCGCGAGCAGCACGTCGTGGCCGGCGACCCGCGCGCTGCCCGCGGTCGGCGCGAGCTGCCCGGTCAGGATCTTCATCGTGGTGGTCTTGCCGGCGCCGTTCGGGCCGAGCAGCCCGACGATCTCGCCCCGCTCGACCCGGAACGTGACCCCGTCCAGCGCGCGCGCCGCGCCCCACGTGCGCTCCAGCCGTTCGACCTCGATCACCGACACCCGCGACCTCTAACGCGCGGCCGGCTAAGGTACGCGTCCAGGGAGGCGTCGATGCGGTGGTGGCTGTGGATCGCGGTCGGGGTGGTGGGATGCGCGGGAGACGACGGGACGCTCGACACCGCCGACGCGACCGACGCCGACGCCGACACCGACGCGGACAGTGACAGCGACGCCGACACCGACACCGACGCGGACTCCGACTGCACCCGGCTGACCGAGGGCATGTGGAGCGCCGACGGGCCCGCGTTCGGGATGGCGATGACCGCGATGTTGACCGTCGACGCGGTCGGGTGCCAGTTCACGCTCTCCGACTGGGACATGGCGATGGACGCCCCGGAGGGCGGCAGCGTGTCCGGTGACCAGGTCACGTTCACCGGAGACGCGTACTGGCAGTCGTGCACCGGCACCGCCAGCTCCGACGGGGTCAGCGTCGCCGGGGCCTGCGCCGACGACGGCGCCCAGTTCGACCTCACGTCGCTCGGCTCGACCGGGATGTGATCGTCCGCCGACCGTCCGTCAGTCCCGGACGGTCGCGGTCGGGAACGTCGGGTCCGGCGCCAACGTCACTGCGCGGCTGGCGGAGCGCGGGACGTCGTCCGCGCCGACCCCGGAGCCGTACAGGGCGATCAGCCGAGGCCTCCGGAGGCGCCCGAGCGCGGCGGCGCTGGTGAGCGTCGCGGTGTACCGCGCGTCGACCACCTCGACGTCGGGCCCCAGGCCCTCGAGCGAGTGGAGCCGCCCGCAGTGCGCCACCCGGACCGTGGTCACCCCGGTCAGGCGGTCCGCGCCGAAGATCGTCTTCAGCGGGGCCGCGGTCAGGTCGAGCACCGCGCTCGGCGCGCCCTCCGGGTCGAGGTTCGCGGCCACCGGGAGGGTGGCGAAGGTCTTGCTCGCGGTGCGGTGCAGGCCGATCCCGCGCAGCCCCGGGAGCGTCGCCAACGCCGACAGATCCTGGATCACGCACCCGGACAACACCACCGTCTCGAGCCCGTCCGCGCCCGCGAGGAACGCCAGGTCCGGGGCGGTCACCCCGACGAGCGTCAGGTGGCGCACCCCGGGGAACCACCCCGCCACCGGGCCGGACGGGACCGCGTGGAGCGTCAGCCACCGCACCGTGGGTTGGACCTCGGTCGGCTGGGTCTCGCTCCGGCTCGGGAGCGTCAGGCGCTCGAGCGACCGGAGGGTCGGCAGCGGCGCCCGGAGCGGCCCGGTCACCGTCACCGCCCGCACCGGGCTCCCCCGGAGGCCCGTCGGATCGACGTACGCCCCCCGGACCGTCAGCGACGCGAGCCCGGACGCGCGCCCGAGGCCGGCGAGATCCACCGGGAACCGCCGCTGGTCGATCGTCAGGGTGGTCAAGCTCGCCGGCAGCGTCGCGAACCCCGTCGGAGCGCCGTGCAGGTTGAGC
>JBEBJW010001021.1:0-3335 GCA_040079715.1 Myxococcota bacterium
GGAACACCCCGCGGTGCACCGCCGCGCTCGGCCCGGACTCGACCTACACCTGCGAAGACGCCAGCGCGTGCGAGGCGACCCTCGGTCAGGGCGGGTCCGCGACCTGCCGGCGGGTCGGGACCTGCGACGTGGCGTGCGACGGCGACTGCGCCGTCCGGTGCGAGGACGTCGGCGTGTGCGACGTGACCTGCGCGTCGGGCGAGCCCGCGTCGTGCCCGGACGGGACGGTGACCTGCGGCGGGTGCTGATCCGAGCGCTGCCGCGCCGAACAGACTCAGTCGAACAGCTCCCCTGTCAGTGGTGGATCGCCAGCGACACCAGCCACGCCGGGATCCCGATCGCCGCCGCCAGGAACAGCGCGTGGACCGCGATCCGGACCGCCAGCCACCGCATCGACCACGACGGCGGCGGCACCACCGCGTCGACCCGCCGATCGATCACGTCCAGGGGCTCGCGCCCCGCGTACGGCAGCGCCGGCAGCGGCCCGAGGACCTCCCGGGTCGGGCAGGTCAACCGGTCGCCGTCCGGGGCGAGCTCCCCGCGGACGAGCTGGTCGTGCTCGTCGCACCAGTACGCGACCAGCTTCGGCGCGCCGCGATCGATCTCGCACGCCCACACGAGGTCCTGGTACCGACCGGCCGCCGCCGCGTTGACGTACCGCTCGGCCGGGCGGAACCGCGGCTCGTGCGTGTGCCCGAGGACCAACCACGGCCGGTCCGCGCCCGGGAACGTCCGCGCCAACCGGCGGGCCATGTACCGCTCGCTCATGTGGCGGACCTTCGGGACGATCCCTCGCCAGCTCCCGATCGTCGGCGCGCGGACGATCGCGTTCTCGGCGGCGAGCGGCGGTCCCCACTCGGTCGTGTCCCAGATCCGGTCCGCCCCCTGGCCGGCCCACGCGAACGACTCGGTGATCGACTCGCCGATCGCGCGGGCCGTGGCGCGGCAGGTCCACGGATCGAGCTGGTGGCCGTGGCAGATCACGATCGCCGGACCGTCCGGACCCGCCGGGATCACCGCGAACTCGTGGATCGGCACCCCGCCGGTCACCAGCGGCACGTGCTCGGCGAAGCTCGGGTCGAGCAGCTCGGCGTCGTGGTTCCCGACCAGCTTCACGATCCGGTCCGGGCCGAACGCCGCGAGCAGCCGCTGGTAGTAGCCGGCGTAGGTGTGGACGATCCGCAGGAGCTGCCGCTTGCGGGTCACGATCCGGAGCGTGTCGTCGAACCGGAACACCACCCGACCGACCGCGCCGACCGCGAGGCAGTCGAGCCGATCGTACGCCGGCTCCGGCACGACGAGGTCCTCGACGTCGCCGTTCTCGACCAGGGTCCAGCCGTCGGCGGCGTACCGGTCGATCATCGCGGCGTAGATCCGCTCGTTCCGGAACGTCCGGAGGCTCCGGCTGGCCCCGCCGAAGTAGTCGTGCGGGGCGGAGGCGTACAGCAGGTGGTGGTCGGACACCACGACGTACCGGCCGCCGCGGTCGATCGTCCGGACCCGCACGTCGACCGGCCGCCCGGCGACCAGCTCGGCGAGGAGCGGGTACACGTGCCGCTCGGGGTGGGTGGCGGATGCGATGGCACCCCGGACCAGCGCGAACGACAGGTCGTCGAGGTGGGTCAGGGTCCACAGGACGCCGTCCAACGCGCGCGGGGTGATCGCAGCGACGTCCCGGACGAGGTTCCCGATCACCGCGGCGGACGTGGAGGCGAGGGTCACGGCCGGAGTGTACCGAACGGCCAGGGAATTTCATCGGATTTCAGCGGCGCCGATCCGCCCGATCGCGCATCTTCTGCGGCGCGGAGGCACGATGTGGCTCGTCCTGGTCGGGGTCCTGGTCGGGGCGGTGGCGCGGGCGGACGGGCTGCCCCCGGTGGCGGATCGCTCCGGGTGGGACGACGCGGTCGACGCAGCGGGCGCGTGGGTCGTCTCGCCGGTCGCGCGCCCGGACGACGGCGGCAGCCGGGTCGCGGTGGTGTTCGAGGTCGACGACGACGCGCCGGTGCGGATCGAGGCCCGCGGCGACGGCGTCCGAGGGGCGTGGCAGGTCCTCGACGAGACCTACCACGCAGATGGCGTTCGGATCGCGGTCGTCGACCTCGCGCGCCACCACGACGGCGCCGAGCTCCGGATCGCCGCCGAAGACGAGGCCCGGATCGGCGACCTCGGCTGGGAGCTGCTCGAGCCGGCGTACCCCGACGCCGGGTGGCTCGCGCGCGGGGCCGCGCCGATCCCGCTGCCGCTCGACCCCGTGCTGTCGCTGATCGGCGTGGTCGACCGGGCGAGCTGGGGCGCCCGCGCCACCACCTGCACCCTGCCCGAAGACGACTGGTACCGGATGGCGATCCACCACACCGCCGGCGCCCCGACGACCTACGGGACGGTCGAGGGCGCGGTCCAGGTGCTGCAGGCGTACTCCCAGGACTCTGGCGAGTACTGCGACATCCCGTACCAGTTCCTGGTCGGGTTCGACGGCTCGCTGTGGGAGGGCCGGCCGCTGGCGTACACGAGCGGCGCCACCGGCGGCGGAAACAACGACGGGAACATCGCGGTCAGCTTCCTCGGCTGCTACCACCCGACCGACTGCCCGAACGGCGCCGGAGACCCCGCCACCGACGTGATGATCGACGGCGCGCACCTGCTGGTCCAGACCTTGACCCGGCTGCACGGCGTGCCGTCCGACGCCGACAGCATCCGCGGCCACCGCGACTGGCCGGGCAACGCGACCGCCTGCCCGGGCGACTACGTGTACGAGCGGCTCGACGACCTTCGCGCCGACGCGACCTGGTTCGCCGCGGTCGAGGTCGCCCGGTCGCACCCCGCCGACCAGCCGATCACCGTCGCTCCGGGCGCCACGGCCGAGGTGTGGATCGAGCTGCAGAACACCGGGCTCCGCGACTGGACCGCGGGGTCGACGATGCTCGGGACCACCGCCCCGCGCGACGGGGTGTCGCCGATCGCGACCGCGTCGTGGCCGGCGCCGCACCGTGCCGCGACCGTCCCCGCGACCGTGCCGCCCGGCGGGGTCGGGCGGTTCACGTTCGTGGTGTCCGGCGACGCGCCCGGGACCCAGTCGTTCGGGCTGCTCGAGGAGTGGGTCACCTGGTTCGCCGACGCCCCGTGGGGCGCGGGGCCCATCGACGCGCTGCTCACGGTGACGGTGGTGGCGGCGAGCGGCCCGCCGTCCGAGACCGAGACCACCCCGAGCGAGACCGACCCCACCGGCGACGACGCGGTGGAGGTCCTGCCGCTCGGGGCGAGCGAGCCGCGCCGGATCGCCGGCGAGACCGGCTGCGGCTGCGCGACCGGCGGGGCGAAGGGCCAGGGCGCGC
>JBEBJW010001022.1:0-3333 GCA_040079715.1 Myxococcota bacterium
CGGCCGCAGGCGGACGGGGCGTCTCCGTTCGCGGGCTACGGTCCGGACGCGGGCTCGATGACCGCCGGCGCCGAGGTCAGCCGGTCCCAGAGCCTCGGGGTGCTCGCGATCGTCGGCGGCGTCGTGGTCACCGTCGGGGCGGGGCTGGTGCTGGCGGCGCTGGTGATCGTGCTGCTGTTCGTGTACCGCCAACAGACCGAGGGGGGCGACCTCGCCGCCGCCGACAAGGCCGCGCGGCACGTCAAGGACACCGGCGTCGCGGGGCCGATCGACAACACCCAGCCGGCGCACCCCCGCCCCGGCAAGGCGAAGACGCCGGTCCCGGGCGATCCGTCGGTCCACGATCCGTCCGCAGGTCCGCCGCCCGGCCCCGCGACGCTGATCGTGCCGAACGAGCAGATGTTCTTGTCGATCGAGGTGAACTGCCCGGGCGGGTACCGCAGCCGCGGCTCGTTCCGGAAGGACACCGCGAAGACGATGCGGGCGACGGTGCCGAACGTCCCCGGCGACGAGCGGTGCACGGTGACGTTCCAGGGGTCGGAGCCGGCGAAGACCTGGGTCTCCGGCAACCAGACCAAGACCTGCACGTTCAACCCCGTGGTCTGCCACGACGTGTTCTGACGGAGGTCGGGTGGAGACGGTGACCTACGCGACGACCGACCCTCCGGACGCGGTCCGGGAGCGGCTGGCCGCGGGCTGTCGTGAGCGGCGGTGGTCGTTCGACCCGACCCGCCGGCACTCGGTGGTGATCGAGGTGCCGAGCGGCAGCCGGTTGGGGGTCGCCGCGCGGTTCGTCGGCGAGCTCGGCACCGACGGACGGACCACCCGGCTCACCGGCGCGGTGGACGCCCCGATCACGGGGAAGGCGGCGGTGTTCGCGGTCGCGCTCGGTGGGATCGCCGTGTGCTGCGTCGTCGGGCCGCTGGTGAACGGGACGCGTCCCGGTGGGCTGTGCGTGATGTCGGTCGCCGCGCTGTTCACCGGGGCGCTCGCCGCGCCGTTCGCGTTCGTCGCCCGGTCGGGCGGCGCGGTGTGGCTGACCGCGCTGCGGGCCGGTCTGGCGGAGATGGTCGGGGCGCCCGCCACCGGAGCCGACCCGCCGGGTCCGTGAGTCGCCGTCCGTCCGCCTACGGAGCGGGGATCAACAGCAGCGCGTGCGACCACCCGTCGGGCCCGACGCCCTGGCCCGCGATCCACCCCGCGTCGGAGATCGCGTTGGCCCGCGTGATCGTGAAGTCCTGCGTCGTGACCAGGTCGTTGAGGTCGGACACGGTGAGGCCGTCGGTGACGAACGCGTGGACCTCGGTGTTCTCGCCCATGCTCCGCGCGGCGGACCCCACGATCCGGCCGCTGCTGTTGATCCCGCGCGCATCGCCGGAGTCGAACCCCGGGAGCAGGCCGAGGTCGGTCGTCGCGCCGCCCTGGAACAGCGCCGGGGTGGACGCGCCGGGGAGGCCGATCGATCCGACCGCGTCGCCTGCGGCGTTCAGCGCCACCGCGATGCTGGGGGGCGGGGCGAGCTCGGTGACGCTCCCGCCGTCCCACGCGGCGGCGGACTCGCCCCCGAGCGTCGAATCGGAGCCGCCCACGATCCGCCCGGCGTCGTTGATCGCCAGCGCGCGGCCGTTCCCCTGGTTCCCGGGCAGCAGGGTGCCGAGATCGATCACCAGGCCGCCCTCGAACCGGACCGCCCGCTGGTAGGTCGCCGGGTCGCGCGCCGAGCCGACCGCCACGCCGAGCGCGTTGACCCCGTGGGCGTCGCTCCCGCTGCCGCCCGGCAGGCCCCCGAGATCGTGGATCCCGGTGCCGTCGGCCAGGAACGCGCGGAACACGCCAGTGGCGTCCTGGGACTCGCCGACCACGACGCCGCCGTTGACCCCGTACCCGAGGCCGTTGTCCCCGCCGATCGTGCCGAGGTCGACCATCCCGGAGGCGCTGGTCCACGAGAACGCGTGGAGCGGGCCATTGGTCGCGTTCACCTGCGACGTGCCGGCGACGACACCCGACGCATCGATCGAGGTGGCGTCGGACAGCGAGCCGCCCGGCAGGAACCCGAGATCGACCACGTCGTACGACCCGGTGTACGTGGTGGTGCCGGTGGTCACGGCGCCAGTGTCGCCGGTGCTGCCGGTGCTGGCCGTGCTGCCCGGGCCGGTGCTGTCCGTGCTCCCGGTGGCGGAGGTGTCGGTCGGGGTCGGGGTGGTGTCGGCGGTGGGCGGCCCGCTGTCGACCGACGCGTCGTCGGCCGACGGTTCCGGCGCCCTGCACGCGGCGGACACCAGGAACAACGCCGCAGCGAGCAGTCTCGAACGGGTGGTGGGCAGCATCTCGGCCTCCGAGGGAGGGGCACTGTAGCGCGCCGGATCCACGGTGGCGTGATCGCTGCGCCAGGGCGCGGTCGGGCCCTCCTGAGCGAACATCGGCCATGCCCGAACCGTTCACGCTGGTCACCTGGAACGTGCTGCACCGGATCCACGCCGACAACTGGCGCGAGCCGGCGATCGGGCAGCACCCTGACGAGGCGACGCGGATCGCGTCGATCACCGCGTGGATCGCCGCGCGGGTCGGCCGGGTCGCGATCCACCTGCTGCAGGAGGTCAGCGGGGACCAGCTCGCCTCGCTCCGGGCCGCGGTGCGCGCGCCGGCGCAGGTGCTGTCGGCGCCGTACCCGCGGGTGCCGCGCCCGCGCGCCGGTCCGACCCCGCTGGTCGATCCCACCGAGCACCTGGTGGCGGTCACCGCGGGTGCCGCGCGAACGCTCCACGCCGAGGCGTTCGCCGACGACCCGGGCAAGGGGTTCCTGGCGATCGAGCACGCGGGCGTGGTGGCGTTGAGCGTGCACCTGAGCGCGGGCGCGCGGCACCGCGGCCAGTGGGCGCGGCTGGCGGAGCACGCCCGGACCTACCCGGGGGTGGTGGTGATCGGCGGCGACTTCAACGCGGACCACGCCACCGCGGTCGCGCAGCTCGGCCCGGCGTTCGCGGTCTCGCCGGTCCCCGCGGCGTCGCGCCCGACCCGCCCGCGCGCGGCGCCGAGCGACAAGTCGCAGACGATCGACCACGTGGCGGTGCGCGGCGCGGCGGCGACGGTCACGGTGGTCGACGGGGAGGGCCGGTCGGACCACAACCCGGTCGAGGCCCGGATCGATCCCGACGCCGGGGGATGAGGCCTGCCGCCGGACGAGGTCCGACTTCTGGGCGTCGCACCCCGCTCGCGACGCGGGTCGGCGGCGCGCTCGAACCGAGGGTCTGGGGATCCGCAGGTCGAGCCGCCGGCGCGGAGCTCCGGGTGGCGTCCCGTCGTCCGCCACCGAGCCAGCAAACCGCACCGCAT
>JBEBJW010001023.1:0-3329 GCA_040079715.1 Myxococcota bacterium
GCTCGGGCTCGCCGCCGCGACCCTCCTGCGGCGGCGGCGGCTCCGCGCGCGGTGATCGCGCCGGACCCACGGAACACGATACGAACGTGGTTCGGAGGTCCGATGCGCCGCTCACCGCTGGTCTGGCTGGTCACCGGGGTCGCCTGCACCTCGTCCGGAGAGGGTCCGTCGCTGTCGTCGGTCGACGTGACCTGCGACGACGTCGATCGGGCGAACTGTGTCGAGATCGCCGCGGGTGACACGACGACGCTGCAGGACGCCGTCAATACCCTCGAGGACGACAGCGCGCTGGTGCTGTCCGCCGGGACCTACACCTTCGACAACGCGCTGACGATCCGCGACGTCACGGGGGTGACGGTGATCGGACAGGGGATGGGCGTCACCACCCTCGACTTCGCCGAGGTGGCGACCCAGACCAACGGGATCGACATCGTCGCCGACGACGTTCACCTCGAGGGCCTGACCGTCGCGGACGCGAAGAAGGACGGGATCCGGATCGAGGACGCCGTCGGGGTGTGGATCCGTGGCGTGGAGGTGACCTGGACCGCCGGCCCGTCGAGCGCGAACGGCGCGTACGGGATCTACCCGGTGCGGGTCACCGGGGTGACGATCGAGGACTCGGCCGCCCACCACGCCTCCGACGCCGGGATCTACGTCGGGCAGTGTCAGGGCGCGATCGTGCGGAACAACGTCGCCACCGGGAACGTCGCCGGGCTCGAGATCGAGAACACCCAGTTCGCCGACGTGTACGGCAACCAGGTCGAAGACAACACCGGCGGGCTCGTGGTGTTCGACCTGCCGGGCAACCCGGTGATCGGCCACGACATCTGGATCCACGACAACGTGATCGCGAACAACAACCAGCCGAACTTCGCCCCGGGCGGCACGGTCCAGCAGATCCCGGCCGGGACCGGCACGTTCGCGATGGCCAGCCGCCGGGTCGAGATCTCCGGCAACACGTACGAGAACAACCACACGGTCGACGTGGCGATCCTGTCCGGGTTGGTGATCGAGCCGGATCCCGCGTTGTGGTACCTGTCGAACGACGAGATCGTCGGGGATGCGAGCGGGCTCGAGCTGCCGGGTGACGCGGACGGGGTCCAGAACTTCCGCAGCTACGACGTGTACGTCCACGACAACACCCACGTCGGCTCCGGGACCGCGCCGGACACCTCGAGCCTCGAGGACCGCGAGCTCGGGTTCCTGCTGGCCGTGCTGTACGGCGAACAGGCGGTCGACACCGTGCTGTACGACGCGATCGGCGAGTCGTCGTTCGATCCCACCGACCCGGCGGCCAACAGCAACGACAACCGGATCTGCGTCGGCGCCGACCCGGGCGTCACGGTCGCGAGCCTCGACCTCGAGCACCTCGCCGAGCAGTCGCTGCCGTCGCTCGGGTCGGTGTACCGCCCGCCCGCGCCGTTCGCGCCGTTCGACTGTGTCGGACCGACCCCGACGCCGCCGGAGCTGCGGTGATCACCGCGGCGCTGCTGGCGTGCGCGGACCCGACCGGAGGCTCGTCCACCGGTCCCGGGGCCGAGCCGCCGGAGGGTGAGCCGACGCTCGATCTGGTGCAATTCGACGGCGAGACCGTGTCGTATGCCGACGGGTTCGTCCCGTACACGATCGCGACCCCGCTGTTCAGTGACTTCGCCCACAAGGAGCGCGCGATCCGACTGCCGGAGGGGACCGTCGCCGCGTACACCGACGACGGGCCGTTCGCGTTCCCGGTCGGGACCCAGATCGTGAAGTCGTTCCTGCTGCCGGCGGATCTCCGCGATCCGACGCACGAGCTGACGGTGATCGAGACCCGGGTCCTGACCCTCGAGGACGACGGGTGGGACAGCTGGCCGTACCTGTGGAACGACGACGCCACCGTCGCGACTCGGGCCCCGAGCGGGGCGGTGCTCGAGCGGACCGCGATCGGACTCGACGGGACCCCGGTGACGTTCGCGTACCTCGTGCCTCAGCGCAACCAGTGCGTCGACTGCCACGAGGCCACCGCGGACGGCACGCGGGAGAACCTGCCGATCGGACCGACCGCGCGGAACCTGAACGTCGGCGACCAGCTCGAGGCGTGGTCGGACGCGGGGCTGGTCGACGGGCTCCCGCCGATCGACGAGGTCCCCGCGGCCACCGACGCGTCGGCGATCGCCGGGATCGACCCGGCGACGATGTCGGACGAGGTGCTGTTCGCCGCCGCCCGCGACTACCTCGACGCGAACTGCGCCCATTGTCACAATCCCGACGGCGACGAGGGCCGCAGCTCGCAGTTGTTCCTGAACTGGGACAACGACGACGCGTTCCGGTACGGGGTGTGCAAGAAGCCGGGATCGGCCGGGAAGGGGACCGGCGGGCTGACCTACGACGTCGTCCCGGGCGCGCCGACCGAGTCGATCCTGTGGTACCGGATCCACACCGACGCCCTCGGCGAGATGATGCCGGACATCGGGCGGTCGCTGGTCGATCCGGCCGGCGTCGAGCTGGTCGCCGAGTGGATCCGCCGCCTCGAAGGCGCGTGCTCGGACTGAGCGGAACCGAACGGGCTCACCAGGCGAACAGCACCACCGGCGCGTCCTCGTCCGGCGGGTCGATCGTCGTCCCGGTTCCGGTCCCGGTCCCCGTCCCGCCGCCGCCGTCGGTGCCGGTGTCTCCGCCCGCCGAGCCGGGGTCGGTCCCGCCGGTGTCGATCGCGCGGGCGCCGGGATCGCAGAAGTGGCGGGCGTTCGCGCTCGGGGTGTCCGATTGGCTCAGGTGCAGCCGCCACACCTCGGTCGCGCACGGGGCGTCCGGGAGCTCGGCGCCGGTCAGCCCGCCGGTCCAGTCCACCGGGTCGAACCCGCTGTCCACGCTGACCCACGGCTTCGGGAAGTCGGTCAGTGCGGCGTCGGCGGTCCAGTGTTGGTCGACCGCGCCGTCGTCGCTGACCATCGACGCCTCGACCTCGGCGGTCACGGTGCAGTCGGCGGCCAGCCGGACCGGTCCGCCCGCGTAGGTCAACGTCGCGGTCACCGCGACCGAGCGGCCGTCGAACCACGTCGGGAGGCGTAGATCCGGCCCCACCACCCCGAGGACGTCACCGACGGTCAGCCCGGTGTCGAACGGCGACGGGAACAGGTCGGTCAGCGCCAGCAGGCCCTCGACGCACACCGGGTCGACACCGGTGCCCTCTCCGCCGATCTGGGTGTCCGGGCCGGACGCCGAGCCGAGCCCGCTCGACCCGCCTCCCTGCGGCTCAGGGCCCCCACCGGTCGCTGCAGGCCCCGGGTCGGTGGCACAGGCGACGATCATCAACGTCCACATTCGATCCTCCCTCCACCCCCATCGCC
>JBEBJW010001024.1:0-3328 GCA_040079715.1 Myxococcota bacterium
AGGTACGGCACCACCCCGTCGAGGCCGACCGCGCGCTCCTCGGCGTCGGTGAACGACGCGACCCGCCGGCCCGCCACGAGCTTCGCGCCGTCCGGGAGGGTCACGTTCACCAGCGCCGCCGCCCCGTGGCACACCGACGAGACCACCCCGCCGCGCGCCCACACCGCCGCCGTCAGTCGGTCCAACGCCGGCGACCCGGCGAAGTCCCACATCGTCCCGTGCCCGCCGGCGAAGTACACCACGTCGACCTCGGCCGGGTCGACGTCGTCCGGGGCCAGCGTGTCGTCGAGCGCGCCGGCGACCTCGGCGACGAACCGCGCGTTCAGCGGGTCGTCGAGCTTCCGGCTGCCCGGGTCCATCGGCGCCCGACCGCCCGACGGCGACGCGAACGACACGGTGAACCCGGCCTCGATCAGCGGCCAGTACACGTGCGACACCTCCGGCAAATACCACCCGGTGGGCCGCCCGGTGGCCCCGAGGGTGCCGTGGTTCGTGACGACGATCAGCGCGTGAGCCATCTCGACCTCCATGGGGTGGGTGTAGCCCCCGCTGGATCGACCGACCGCGCGCATCGGATGCCACATCGCCATCGATTCTGTGCATACTGCGAGGATGCACGATTGGAACCTGATCCGCGTCCTCGCGACGATCGACCGGACCCGGAGCGTGACCGGCGCCGCCCGCGCGCTCGGGATGTCGCAGTCGGCGGTCAGCCACGCGCTCGGACGGCTCCGCGAGGCGCTCGGCGACCCGCTGTACGTCCGGGTGGCCCGCGGGGTGACGCCCACCCCGTTCGCGGCCGCGATCGCCGACGACGTGCGGGCGCTCGAGGCGCGCGCCGACGCGCTGTTCCGCCGGCGGGCGCCGTTCGACCCGACCCGCGCCACCGGCCGGATCACGATCGCGACCACCGACTACTTCGACGTCGTCGCCGCGCCGCGCCTCCTCACCACCCTCGCCCGCGAGGCGCCGGGGGTGACCCTGTCGATCCGGCCGACCGGGGACGCGCTGCCGTCGGAGGCCCTCGAGGCCGGGTGGGTCGACCTCGCGATCGCGGGGTTCTACCGGGACCTGCCGGACGGGTACTACAGCGCGCACCTGTTCGACGACCCGCTGCGGTCGGCGGTCGGGTCGAACCGGCCGGTGCCTGCGGATCCGGCCGCGTTCCTCGCCGCCCGGCACGCGCTGGTCACCCTCCGGGGCGACTTCGCGGACGGGCTCGCCGACGCGCTCGGCGCCCCGCGGACCTTTGCGTACGGCACCTACAGCTTCACCGCGATCGCGTTCGCGGTGGCGGAGGCGGACCTGTGCGTGACCGCGCCGTCCCGGCTGTTGGACCGGTTGGCCGCACAGTTCCCGTTGACGCTGTTCGATCCTCCGGTCCCGGTCGAGCCGATCCGGGTCCGGATGGTGTGGCACGGCCGGACCCACGCGGATCCCCTCCACGCCTGGTTCCGCGACCAGGTCCGGGCCGCGGTCAGCCGGTGATCGCGGTCACCGCCGAGCCGGCGCGGAACCACGCGAGCTGCGTCGCGGTGTAGCTGTGGGCCAGCGCGAGCCGGGTGGCGCCGCCGTCCGGGTGGTGCACGACCGCGATCACCGGGCGCCCGGGCGCGAGCGCGGCGAGATCGACCAGATCGACCCGGTCCCCGGCCCCGATCCGGTCCCAGTCGGCGGGATCGGCGAACGTCAGCGCGAGCAGCCCCTGCTTCTTGAGGTTCGACTCGTGGATCCGCGCGAAGCTCCGGGCGATCACCGCGACGCCGCCGAGCAGCCGGGGCGACAGCGCGGCGTGCTCGCGCGAGCTGCCCTCCCCGTAGTTCGCGTCCCCGACGATCACCCACGGCACCGCGCGCGCCCGGTACCCCCGCGCGATCGCCGCCACCGCGTCGATCCGCCCGGTGTCGACGTCGGCGACGGTCCCGCGCGCGCCGGTGTCGGCATCGATCGCCCCGGACAGCAGGTTGTCGCTGAACCGCTCGAGGTGACCGCGGAGCCGCAACCACGCACCCGCGGGCGAGATCTGGTCGGTGGTGGTGCGGCCGCGGCACTTGATCAGCACCGCGCACCCGACGAAGTCCCGTCCGTCCCACGCGGGCCACGGGTCGAGCCGGGCGAGGCGCTCGCTCGTGGGATCGATCGCCACCACCACGCCCCGTCCGTCGTCGGGGGGCGCCACGTACCGCGCGCCCCCGTCGGCGAGCCCGTCCGCGGGGACGTCCGGCGCCGGGGACGGCGGTTCGAGCACGAACGGCGCGCCGTCTGCGCCGATCAGCACGTCGCGGCGCGGGTCGAACGACAGGCGGCCGGCGAGGGCCAGCGCGAGCACGATCTCCGGGCTCGCGATGAAGCTCATCGTGGCCGGACGTCCGTCGTTGCGGCCGGGGAAGTTCCGGTTGTACGAGGTCACGATCGTGTCGCCGCCGTCGGGCGACGGGTCGGTCCTCCGCCACTGGCCGATGCACGGACCGCACGCGTTCGCGAGGATCCGCGCGCCGACCGCCTCGATCGGCCCGAGCACGCCGTCTCGGGCGATCGTGTCGCGGACCCGGTCCGACCCCGGCGTGACCCACACCGGGCTCGCCGCGCTCAGGCCGCGCCGGATCGCCTGGCGGGCCACGTCGGCCACCCGGCACAGGTCCTGGTACGACGCGTTGGTGCAGCTCCCGATCAGCGCCGCTGCGATCGGATCCCGGAGCCCGGACGCCGGATCCGCGACCTCCTGCGCCAGCGCCGACAGCGGGCGGGCCCGGTCCGGTCGGTGCGGACCCACCACGTGCGGCTCGAGCGTCGACAGGTCGAGCCGGAGGACCCGGTCGTAGAACCGCTCGGGGTCCGCCTCGACCTCGGGATCCGGCGCGAGCAGGTGCCGGTGCGCCGCGACCAGGGGGATCAGCGCCGCCCGCCCGGTCGCCGCGAGGTACCGATCGGTCGCGTCGTCTGCCGGGAACAGCGAGGTCGTGGCGCCGAGCTCCGCCCCCATGTTGGTGATCGTCGCCTTGCCGGTCGCGCCGAGGGTCCGCGCGCCGGGCCCGATGTACTCGACGATCGCGTTCGTCGCGCCGGACGCCGACAGCTGGCCGGCCACCCACAGGATCACGTCCTTCGGCGCGGTCCACCCGCCGAGCGCGCCGGTCAGGACCACCGCGATCGCCCGCGGGTGGCGGACCTCCCACGCGAGCCCGGCCATCACCTGAACCGCGTCGGCCCCGCCCACGCCGATCGCGCACGCGCCGAGCCCGCCGGCGTTCGGGGTGTGCGAGTCGGTGCCGACGATCAGCGCCCCGGGGATCGCGTAGTTCTCCAGCACCACCTGGTGGATGATCCC
>JBEBJW010001025.1:0-3323 GCA_040079715.1 Myxococcota bacterium
CCCCCACATCCGCGGCTGCCCGTCGACGAACGCGAACAGCGCGCCGTCGGCGAGGATCACCGTGTCGGTCCGGCAGCTCCCGCCGGTCACGCACGCGGGTGGGAGCGCCCGGACCGAGGCCACCCCGCCCCCGCTCACGAGGGCGCAGGCGCTGGACGAACCGGCTGCGCATCGCTCGGCCAGCCAGTCGAAGTCGTCGGGGTGCTCCGCGTCGGCGCGGACACACGCCGGGGCGTCACCGAGCCGGCACGCCTCCTGGTCGCGGCCCCGGTCGACGCACGCCCGGGCGTCACCGAGCTCGCACGCGCGGTACAGCAGGGTCCTGGCCAGATCGAGCCGGTAGGTCCGGACCACGTCGGCGCCCTGCTCGGCGTCGAGCACGCTCACGGCCCACGCCCGACGGGACGATGCCGCCCAGGCGACGCAGGCTTGGGCGTCGCCGGCGGCACACCCGGCCGGGAGCGAGACTGCGGGCGTCGGCGGGGGCGACCCCGGCTCCGATGGAGGACGCCGCGGCGCCCCGCAGGCGGCAGCCAGCCACAGCCACATCGCGCCTCCCGGTGCCGCCTATCGCGGTCGGCCCGGGACGTCGCGGGGACGATCCGGCGAACGCGACCCTCCTACCAGGTGATCCGCACCGCGTCGGCCGACCGGCTCGCCGGACCGTGGTGGACCGCCTCGACGTTGTTGGTCCGATGAGCCGCGCGGGTCAACGGCTCGACAGGTACACCGAGCACGCCGGCACCACCACCCGCCCGCCCGCGGGGGTGGTGGCCAGGTCCAGCCCGACCGGCGCGAGCGTCCGGCGGAGCCGGGTGACCGCGACGTTCAGCGCGTTGTCGCTGCTCGGCGGGCGATACGGCAGCCCCCACACCGCCTCGTACAGGCTGGCGCGGTCGTCTCGGCCGTCGCCGACCGCCAGGGCCCGCAGCAGCTCGAACCGCTGACGGGCGCGGCCGAACCCGACCACTGCGTCCCCGACCACCAGCTCGAGCGTCGACGCCCGGAACAGGATCCACCGCGGCCCCGCGTCGACCCGCCGGTCGAGTCCGGCGGCGGCGAGGGCCGAGCGGCACAGGCGCGCCCACGGCCCCCGCGTCGCTGGCGGCAGCGCGCACAGCGCCCGCTCGAGCGCGTCGATCGCCCCGCTCCCCGCGGCCGGGTCCCACAGCGCCGCAGCGGCGGCGAGTACCTGGTCCCGGGCGGTCCGCGGCGGCCTCGGGGTCGTCGACGGCGCGGTCCCGAGCGCCCGTGCCAGCCACGCCACCCCGTCGAGCTGCAGGCCGCGGAGGTCCGCGATCCCAGCGGCCCGAGCGGCCTGCCGACGCGCCTCGTCCGGGTCGTCCGTCGCCCACGCCTCGGCCAGCGCGGCGCGGGCCAGCAGCTCCCCGAGCAGATCCCGCCGCCGCTCCGCCTGGTCCACCAGGCCCACGAGGACCCGCCGCGCCTCGGTCGGGTCCCCGTGGTGGGCGAGGATCCGCGCCCGCTGGCGGGCCGTCCGCGCCGCCCGGGCGGGCAGGTCCCGACACGCCTCCGCCGCGTCGTCGAGGGCGGCCAGCGCCGCCTCGACCCCACCCGCGTCCCACGCGTCGTCCGCAGCGAGCCCGGAGGCCGCCGCGACCAGCTCGTGGTCTCCGGTCGCCCGGGCGCGCGCCACCAACGCCTCTGGACCCGGCCCCTGGTCGAGCGCCCACCGCCGCGCGACGAACGCGGCGAGCATCGCGGTCGGCACCTGGTCTCCGGTCAGCGCGCCGAGGGCCGCGGTCTCCCGGACGATCGGGTCGGTCGAGTCGGTCGAGTCGGTCGGGTCGGTCGGGTCGTGGGCGATCCCGAGCAGCCGGGTCGCCGCCAGCCCGACCGCCAGCGCCCGCCACCGCCACGGGTCTTCGGGACCGAACGCCGTCAGCGCCGCGACGGCGGCAGACCGGGCCTCGGCGACCCGCCCGAGGGCCGCCGCAGCCTCCGCCCGCAACAGCGCCCGGCTCGCGCCGAGCGTGCCCGCCCCGTCGATCCGCTCGGCCGCCGCGAGGGCCGCCTCCGGTCGCCCGAGGATCAGCCGCGCCTGCGCGAGGTATACCAGGGCGTGGTTCTCCCACCGACGGAACCCGATCCCCTCGAACAGGGCCGCGGCCCGGTCGGCCTGGTCCGCCGCGATCGCGAGCAGCGCGTCGGCGAGCTCGGGCAGGCCCCGCTCGATCGCGAGGGTCGCGCGGACCTTCGCCCGGAGCACCCCGCCGAACCCGGTGTCCGGCAGCGCGTCCGCCGCAGCCTCCCCGTCCGAGTGCCGCCCGACCTGGAGCAGCGCCTCGGCCAGCCGCCACCGCAGGACGAGCGTGGCGTCGGGATCGTCGACCGCGAGCGCCAGGGCGTCGCCGAGGGTCGCGAGCGCGGTCCCGCCGGTGCTCCCGTCCGCGGCGGCCCACACGAGCCGGGTCGGTCCGTCCGGCCGGTCCGGGGACCGCGGGGCGGGGCCGTCGAGGCACAGCCACCGCGCCCAGTCGGTCAACACGCCGTCGAACGGCCGCCGCCCGTCGAGCGCGTCGAGCACCGCCCGGGGACCGTGGGCGTACACCGCGAGCAGCGCCTGGCCGGCGGTCGGGTCGCCGCGGCCCACCGCCGCCACCGCGGACGCCACCCGGTCCATCGCCCTCCGGCGGGGATCCTACCAGACCCTCGGCGGTTGGACCGCTACGGCACCGACGCGACCAGCGCCGCGTGGCTCGGCGGGGTCTTCCACTTCGACAGCGCCTGGTCGAGCGCGGCCCGCGCCCCCACCGGGTCGCCGAACGCGAGGTGGAGCGCGATCCGCTGCCAGAACGCCTCCCGCTCCCAGTGGAACCGCCAGGTCGGTCCCAGCGCGGGCGCCGGACCCGGGACCAGCGGCGCGAACGCCTTCGGTCGGACCTCGCGCCGGACCTCGCCGAGCTCGGCCTCGAGGTACGCCAGCAGCCCGGCCGGGGTCAGCAGCGCGTCGATCGCCGGGTTCAGGATCTCGGCCGCGAGCCGGGCCGCGAGCTGGTCGGGCGTCTCGAACGCGACCTCGTCGAGCCCGGCCGGCAGGTACCACTCGTCGTAGGTCTCCAGCGGGACGGGGCGCCACCGGCGGGCCCACTGAACGCCGACCGACGGGTTCAGCTGACCGCGCGCGACGGTCGCCGGGCCGAACGGCACCTTGCCGATCGGGAGCCGCGCGAGCTCCGGCACCGTCAACGTCGCGGCGACCTCCAGCGCCCCGCGGACGTACGGCGCGCCGAACTTCGGGCGGACCTCGAGCGCGAGGGTCACCCGGTCCCCGGCCCGGACGACCCGACACGCCCCCGGAC
>JBEBJW010001026.1:0-3323 GCA_040079715.1 Myxococcota bacterium
GCCGACGGACCGCCCTTGACCTCGACTGTCGAGGTTGTACGTCTTGATGCACGCCTCACATGCCCAGATGTGTTTCATGTCGAGACCTTGCGCGCACGCTGCTCGCTAATGGGTTCGCCGGTCGTTTCCCACCGGCTCAGTTCAGCCGGGGTGCAGCCAAGCGCGATAGACGCCGTTAAAAGAGACTGCGATAGCGTGATCCGTTCGGCACGCATCGCGCGGCCAATCTCGATGCGCTTCATCTGCTCATCGGTCACAGACCCCGTGCCGGCGCAGACGAGACAGTCACGATTTTCGACAGAGTGTTTCGAAATATCGGGCCCGCGATTGATGAACGCAACGCCCCCGCCAGCCCCTCCGCAACGAGGGCATTTGATGGTTCCCGGTTTCGACAAAGCAGTTTCAATATCGCTCTTCAGTTTTTGTTCATCGTCGTGATGCGAGAACTTCGTTCCAACGAACACAAGCGAGCGACGCGCCAGCTCCTCAAACAGTGCGATGCGCGCAATGGCGGCATCATGGATCACGCCAAGGCCAGACAACTCTGGCACACCAGCCGCCTTCGCCAATTCCTTTGATGCGTGATCAAAACTCATTCGCGAGGTTCCTCTTTGATCCATGCCGGTGGAAGGCCCAGCGCCTTGCACGCAGCGTTGCTGTAGCCGTACATTGTCATTCCCTCACCCTCCCAGCGCGGCGGCGACGATCTGAGCGACGCGCCACGCAATGCCGCACGATACGCCAAGCATCACGGCGACGGTCAGGAACCGGACGGCCAGCACCGTGCCGATCCCGGCGGGCCAGCCCCGGACGAACCCCGCACCCGCCGCGTCGAGCGCCGCCTCGACCCGCTCCGGGACCGGCGGCTCGACCCCGAGCGCGACGTTGTCGGCGACCGATCGCGCGAACAGCGCGCCGTCCTGCGGGACGACCGCGATCGCGGCCCGGAGCGCCCGATCGTCGAGCGCCTCGAGGTCGACCCCGCCGATCGTGACCCGCCCCGCGTCCGTGCGGACCACCCCGAGCGCGGTCCGGAGCAGCGTCGTCTTGCCGGCGCCGGTCGCGCCGACCACCCCGACCAGCACCCCGGGCTCGGCCGCGGCGGACACCCGGTCGACGATCGGCCGCCCGCCGCGCACCACGGTCACGGCGTCCCACCGGATCGCGAGCGGCCCGTCGGGGAGCCCGACCCCGCTCGCGCGGACCGGGACGGCGCCGAGCACCCGCTCGACCCGATCCAGCGCGACCAGCGACCGCTGGATCAGGCTCCAGACCTCGGCGAGCCCGGACAGCGGGCGGCTGGCCAGGACCAGCGCGAACGCCGCCGCGACCAGCGCCGACGGCTCCAGGGTCCCGGCCGCGATCTGCCGCCCGCCGACGATCAGCACCGCGCCGAGCCCGATCGCCGCGACCAGCTCGACCCCGGACGACGGGAGGACCCGGATCACCTCGAGCCAGGATCGCGCGGCGCGATCGTCGGCGTCGACCGCAGCGAACCGGCTCCCCTCCCCTCCCTCGGCCGCGAACGCGCGGATCACCTCGATCGCCCCGAGCTGCTCGGCGGCGGTGGTCGACAGGGCCGCCCGCGCCGCCCGCGCGCGCGCGACCGCCCGTCGGACCCACCGCGACAGGCCGATCCCCAGCCCGACGGCGAGGCCGAGCACCGCGATCGCCCACGCCGCGAGCGACGGGGCGAGCGCTACCGCGGTCCCGACGAGCCCGGCGAGCGCCACCGGATTCCGGATCGCGGTCACCAGGCCGCTGACCCCGTACTGGACCTGGTCCACCTCGTCGGTCAGCGCCGACAGCCGATCGCCGACCGAGCCCGCGTCGGCGAGGAACGCGGCGTGCAGCCGTCGGCGGAGGTCCGACGCGATCGACGCCGACACCGAGCGGGTGATCGCGGTGCGCGCCACCACCGCCACCGCCTGGACCGCGGTCAGCGCCACGAGCGCCGCCGCGGTCCACCCGAGCTCGGCCGCCGCCCCGCGCGACAGCTGATCGAGCGCCGCCCGGAGCAGCCACACCGCGAGCCCGGGGGCCGCTCCGGTCGCGCCGAGCAGCCCCCCGGCGACGACCATCGCCGGCGCGTGCGGCCGGAGCAGCGCGAGGTACGCCCGGAGCGTCATCGGGCCGCCCCGAACAGGTCCCACGGCCCGACCCGCCGATCGAACCGATCGACCGTCCGGATCGGGTGGGGGCCGTCGAGGATCGGGTACCGGTCGAGCAGGCACCGCGGTGGCCCGGAGGTCGCGGGGCGGACGAACCACACCCGGTCCGGCAGGGTCGCGGCGAGCACAGCATCGGCCAGCACAGCGTCGGCTCGCCCAGCGTCGAGGTCGTCCTGGGACCGGCGACCGCAGCCGGGCAGCACGTGGACGTCGAGGCCGGTGGTCCACCGGAGCAGGGCCGCCTCCTGATACCGCTCGGTGAACACCGGGTATCGCGGCTCGTCGCCGGCGACCGCGGGCACGACCCACCGCGCGACCTCCGCCCCGAGCACCTCGCCTTCGGTCAGCCGGACGCCGGGGTCGCCGGGCCACCGGACCAGCGGGTGCACGCCGTGGACCGCGATCGCGACGCTGACCACCGCTCCGAGCGCGGCGCCGAGCGAGCCTGCGCGGTGGAGCCGCCCGGCGGCCCGCGACAGGCCGAGCCCGATCCCGATCCACATCGGCGCCGGCCAGTGGGCCTCCGGCGGGCCGCCGATCGCGGCCAGCGCGAACCCGACCGCGAGCGGCAGGCTGGTCGCGAGGCACAGCCGGTCGACCCGGGGCGCAGACGCCCAGCCGGACGTGGTCCGCGCGAACCACCCCACCGCGGCCGCGGCGGCGATCGGCCCGGCGACGAGGCACTGGTCGACGAGCTGGACCACCACCCCGCCGAGGCCCGGCGGGTGCGCGTTCAACAGCCCCTCTCCGAGCTGGAACCGGAGGGTGACCCCGTCGTGGACCGCGTTCCACCCGAGGTTCGGCGCCACCAGCGCCGCTGCGAGCGCGAGCCCGAGCCACGGGTCCGCGGTCCGCCGCTCGGCCGGATCCGCGCCGAGGATCAGCAGCGGGACGAGCCCGATCCCGGTGTACTTCGCGAGCGACGCGAGCCCGCCGCACAGCCCGGCGACCCACCACCCGCGCCCGCCGCGGATCGCGCCGGCGAGCCCCAGCGCCCACGCCGTGAGCAGCAGCGCGTCCGGCACGGCGAGGTTCGTCAGCACCGCGAGCGGCGGGAGCCCCGCGGCCCACACGACCCACGTCCCGCGGTCGCCGGCGGCCGGTGCGAGCGCGCCGTGGTCGGCGACGTCGCGTGGGGGCTCCGGCTCGTCC
>JBEBJW010001027.1:0-3321 GCA_040079715.1 Myxococcota bacterium
GGCCAGTAGCAGATGTTCCCGTTCATCACCCGAACCAGATCCGGCTGGCGGATGTCGACGGGAGCGGCCCGACCGACCTGTTGTACCTCGGGCCGAAGGGCGTGACGATCTGGTTCAACGAGTCGGGGAACGGGTTCGGGGCCCCGACCGAGCTGCGGTCGTTCCCGTCGGTGGCCGCGCCCAATGACGTCCAGGTGGCGGATCTCCTGGGGGACGGCACGTCGTGCCTGGTGTGGTCGTCGCCGCTGTTGTCCGAAGGCAGCCGGCCGCTGCGGTACGTGAGGTTGATGGCCGAGGGAAAACCCTGGCTGCTGAAGACCGTGACGAACGGGCTCGGGCGGGAGACCCGACTATCCTACACCCCGTCCAACGCGTTCTACCTGGCGGACCGGAAGGCGGGCAAGGCGTGGGCCACGCGGTTGCCGTTCCCGGTGCACTGCCTGTCGAAGCTCGAGCAGGTGGACCACGTCACAGGCTGGCGGTTCGTCAACACCTACGCCTACCACCATGGCTACTTCGACGGCGAGGAGCGCGAGTTCCGCGGCTTCGGACTGGTGGAGCAGTGGGACACCGAGACCGTCTCCGACTACGAAGACCCGGACCAGGCCGACCCCGAGCTGGTGGTGGCGCTGCCGCCGGTGCGGACGAAGACCTGGTTCCACACGGGCGCCTGGACCCAGAAGACCAAGTTGACCGCAGCGTACGCTGCCGAGTACACCGCTGCGGACCCCGACGCGTTCCACGTCCCCGATCCGTCCATTCCGACCGGGCTGACGCCAACCGAGATCCGAGGCGCCCACCGAGCGCTGAAGGGCAAGGTCCTCCGCCAGGAGGTGTACGCCGAGGACGGCTCCGGCCACCTGAAGACGTTGTACACGGTGACCGAGGCGGCGTACGCCGTCGTTCTCCTGCAGGCCGCCGAGGGGGAGCGTCCCGCCTGCTTCCGGGTGGACAGCCCCGAGACGCTGTCCGCGGCCTACGATCTGGACCTGGCGAGCGGGAGCCCGGACCCGCGGGTGAGCCACACCGTCGCTTGGGACTTCGACGGGTACGGCGTTCCGAGGCTGTCCGCTGTCGCCTCCTACCCGCGCCGTGGCGCGGGGCACGACCCGGAGCAGCTGGCGTTGGCGGTGGTGGTCACCGAGACCGAGGTCGTCCACCAGGACCAACCCCAGGCGTACCACGTCGGGGTGCACGTCCGGACCCGGTCGTGGGAGGTGACCGCGCCGCCCGCGTGGACTGACCTCGCCCCCGCTAGTGTTGCCGCAATGGTGGCTGCGTTTGACGACAGTCCCAAGCGCCTCCTTGGCCATCAGCTCACCCGGTACTGGGAGGACGCCCTCACCGGACCGCTACCGATCGGGGTCCTCGGCACTCGCGCTCTGGTCCACCAGCGGTATGCCCTGGTCCTGACCGACGATGTGCGGACCGAGGTCTACGCCGATCGGGTCGGCATCGTCGAGCTCGTCGACGCTGGCTACGTCGCGGACCCCGAAGGCACCGGCTCCTCCGAAGGGTGGTGGATCCCCTCGGGCCACGTCACACTCGATCCGAGCCGATTCTACCAGTCCACCGCTCACGTCGACCCGTTCGGCCACCCGACGACACTGACCTGGGACGCCGACGCACTGACCCTGACCGCCGTGGAGGACGCCGTGGGGATGCGGGTGACCGCAGATCCCGACTACCACGCGATGCAACCGTGGCGGATCACCGACCCGAACGGGACCACCACCGAGGCGACATACGATCCACTGGGTCGAGTGCTCAGCACCGCGACCCGCAACGGTCCGGACGGCGACGCGGTCGGCGAGGTCAGCGCGACCTTCTCCTACGACACGGCCCAGACGCCGGCATCGGTCCATGCGGCGGTGCGCGAGCGGTATGGCGAGGACGTCTGGCAGTCGTCGTGGGGGTACAGCGACGGCGGCGGCACCGTGGTCCAGACCAAGGTCGCGGCCGCCCCGGACGACACTGGGACGCCGCGGTTCGTCGGCACCGGGCGCACGGTGCTGAACAACAAGGGCCTTCCGGTCAAACAGTACGAGCCGTTCTTCAGCCCGACCTCGGCGTACGAGGACGAGGACGCCGTCGTCGCCGCCGGGGTGACCCCGATCCTTGCGTACGACCCGGTGGGCCGGAACACCGAGGTGACCCTGCCCGACGGCCACGTCCGGCGGTGGACGTACACGTCGTGGCAGGTCTCGGCGTACGACGAGCACGATACCGACCCGACGAGCCAGTTCTACGACACGCCCGGGACGACCCACCTCGACGCGCAGGGCCGGGCGTACCGGTCGACCGAGACCCCCGATGGCGTGATCGAGCACGTCACCCATCTGACGCTCGACGTACAAGGCAACGTGCTGCAGGTCACCGATGCGCGGGGCAACACGACCCAGGTCCAGACCTTCGATCTCGTCGGCAGGCCACTGTTCACCGTTGCCGCAGACGCCGCCGAGACCCGGGTGCTCCTCGACGTCGCCGGTCAGTCGATCCGCAGCTGGTGCAGCGGAGACCGGACCGTCCGCAACACGTACGACGGGCTCCGTCGACCCGTCGCGACCTACGTCGACGAAGGGGAGGGTGAACGCCTGGTCGCCCGCACAGTGTACGGGGACACCTTGTCCGAGCCGCCGCCGTTCTCGAAGGATCGCCCGGTGCAGGTCGACGACACCGCTGGCCGCGCCCTCCTCGGGTACGACTTCCGCGGGCGGATGGCGTCGCAGACCCGCCAGGTGTTCGCCGACATCACCACCGAGGCCGACTGGTCCCAGCCCGACGCCGATTCCGCGCTCGACGCCGAGACGTTCACGGTCACCACCGCGTACGACGCGCTGGACCGAGGCATCGCCGAGACCGCGCCGGACGGCTCGCGCACGGTCCGGGGCTACGACGCGGGCGGGCGAGTCACCACAGTCGACGTTGTGGTCCGAGAGGCTTCGGCCACACGATTCGTGGAGCAGATCCGGTACAACGCCCGCGGCCAACGGCTGTCGATCGCCCGTGGCAACGGTGCGTTGACCACCTACACGTACGATGAACGCCGGCTGTGGCTGACCCGTCTCCGAACCGTCCGCGCCGATGGCACCGCGCTGCAGGACCTCGGCTACACGTACGACGCTGCCGGCAACCCTACCCGGATCACCGACGGCGCCCAGCATGCCTCGTTCTTCGCCAACTCCCAGGTCACGCCGGATCGGACCTTCAGGTATGACGCGCTGTACAGGCTGATCCAGGCGACGGGCCGCGAGAAGGTCGACCAGCGCCAGACGACCGCGTTCTATGCGGACTACGCCGGCACCGCCGGCTCCATCCCCG
>JBEBJW010001028.1:0-3313 GCA_040079715.1 Myxococcota bacterium
GCTCTGGCGGGCGCGACCGGTAGACGCGGAGTATACTCGTCCGATGATCCCGTCGATCCTGTCGTTCTTCGCGTCGTCGACGCTCGCCCTCGGGGCCGACGCGACCGAGCCGCACCCGCACCAGGGCGTGCTGACCCCGTACGTCGGTGCGCCGCCGCGCCCGGCGCTGTCCGCCGACGACCTCGCGACGCTCGCCACGGGCAAGCCGGTGACGAAGCAGGTCCAGACCGCGTCCGGGACCGACGCCGCCGGTCGCGGGGTCGCGGTGCTCGACATCCACGCGGAGTCGGCGGTGATCTGGGACCGGATCCTCGACTTCCCGGCGTACCCGCGGATGGTCCCGAACGTCAAGGAGTGCGACGTGTACGGGTCCGCCGGCGACACCCGCGACGTGCACTTCGTGATCGGCGCGCCCCTCGTGTCGATCGAGTACTGGATCCGCCACGAGGTCCACGTCGACCAGGGGTACATGACCTGGCGGCTCGACTACACGCGCCACAGCGACTTCGACGACACGGTCGGGTTCTGGCGGGTGGATCCGCTGCCGGACCGACCGGGGTGGTCGCGGGTGTTCTACTCGGTCGATCTCAACGCCGCGGGGTGGGTGCCGCCGCCGATCGAGCACGCGTTCGCGTCGATCGGGCTGACCAAGGCGACGGCGTGGGTCGCGCGGGAGGCCGAGGTGGCGGCCGGGACGACGCCGGAGGCAGCGGCGCGGTGAGCCCGCATGCTACGTGCGGCGGATGCTCCAACCGTTCGCGCTCGCCCGGGTCGACGCCGTCGCCTGGCTGCGGTCGCTCCCGACCGGGTCGGTCGACCTCGTGGTGACCGATCCCCCGTACGAGTCGCTCGAGAAGCACCGCGCCCGCGGCACCACCACCCGCCTGAGCCACAGCGCGGCGTCGAGCAACGACTGGTTCCGGGTGTTCCCGAACGATCGGTTCCCGGAGCTGTTCGCCGAGATCTGGCGGGTGCTCCGACCGAACACGCACTTCTACCTGTTCTGCGACGCCGAGACGATGTTCGTCGCGAAGCCGCTGGCCGAGGCGGCGGGGTTCAAGTTCTGGAAGCCGATCGTGTGGGACAAGGTCAAGATCGGGATGGGCTACCACTACCGGGCCCGCCACGAGTACGTGCTGTTCTTCGAGAAGGGCAAGCGGCGGCTGGCGGACCTCGCGGTGCCGGACGTCCTCGTGTTCGAGCGGGTGTTCGGGGGCTACCCGACCGAGAAGCCGCTCGGCCTGTGCGAGGTGCTGATCCGGCAGAGCTCGGTCGCGGGCGAGCTCGTGGCGGACCCGTTCTTCGGCTCGGGGGTGGTGGCGGAGGCCGCGGTGCGGTCCGGGCGCCGGTTCACCGGGACCGATCTCGCCGAAACGGCCCACCAGCGGTGTCTGGCGCGAATCTCCGACTGACTGTCGATCCGGTCGGACCCATGGTACGCTGTGCGTCATGACGACGCTGATCCTGGGTTCGCTGTTCGGGCTCCTCGGATGCGAGGAGTACTACACCGTCGACGACGCGTGCGCCGAGAACCTGGTCGGGGGCTCGACCCTCGGACCGGTCCCGTACGACGCGCTCGATCGGATCAACTGCTACCGGCGGCTGTCCGGCGTGACCAAGGGCACGGCGAACGAGCAGGTCCAGATCGCGGCGAACCGCGAGATGAACTACATCGCCGCCAACCCGAACCCCGGCGTGCTGATCGGGCCGATCGGGGCGAAGGAGCTGCTCGACCAGGCGAACGAGGAGTCGGAGGCGTTCACCGGCTCGTCGATCTACGATCGGCTCGAGCAGGCGGGCTACTCGCTGTACGACATCGCGGGCACCGGGATCTGGGAGTACATCGCGATCGTCACCGCCGACACCCCGGCCGAGCTGCCGTCCGGCAAGGCCGCGGTCGACTTCCTGATGCGCGACGCGGAGTTCCGCCAGGTTGTGATGCAGCCGTCGTGGATCGACGGGGCGTACGCCGAGGTCGAGCTCGGCCAGAACTGGTGGATCGAGCCCGAGTTCGAGGCGCTCGTCAACACCGGCACCGGAACCACCACCGGCACCACGTTCACCCTGCCCCCGGGCCCGTCCCTCGGGCGCGCGTACTACTTCGTGGTGCTGTACCAGGCGCCGCACTTCGAGCACGTCGACCGGCCGGTGCTGGTCCCGAAGGAAGACCAGACCGACGTCCCGCTGTACAGCTGGAGCGCCGACCAGGACGTGCTGATCGGCGGCCTGCCGGCCCCGGTCCAGATCAGCTACCCGGTCACCCTGACCGTGGGTGCCGTCGACCCGCAGAACTACCGCGAGGTCGACCAGAACCAGTACAGCGCCCAGATCAAGAAGGCGTCGCTGATCGAGCTCACGTCGCAGAACGACCCGAAGGGCACCGCCCTCGAGACCGAGGTGGTCCACCCGGGCGACGCGGCCGAGCTCACCTGGCCGGGCGGGCGGTTCCTCCGCACCACCCTCGCCGTGTACACGAACAAGCCGTTCAAGCCGGACAACTGGTACCGGGTGTTCGCGAACATGGTCACGCCCGAGTACGAGTTCGAGGTCGACTACACGTTCAAGACCCGCGCCGAAGACCCGGGGCTGATCGTCGCCCCGCCGCTGACCGGCGCCCGCTCGGTCGACCCCGGCGCGCGCGGCCTGCGGATCGTGTCGAGCGGCAGCCGGATCCACGGGCCGCTGTCCCTGCCGAGCGCCCCCTGATCGGATCGGTGCTGGCCGGGGGACTGTTCCTCGGCCTGTCGTACCTGGTGGCCGCGATCCCGTTCGGGATCGTGATCACCACGCTGTACGGCGGCGAAGCCGACATCCGGAGCGCCGGCAGCGGCAACATCGGCGGCACCAACGTCGCGCGGCTGTACGGCTGGCGGCTCGCGGTGGCGGTGATCGCGCTCGACGCGGCGAAGGGGTTCGTGCCGGTCGCGCTGGCCCGCGGCTGGTGGCCGACGGCCGGGGTGTGGTGGCCGGCGCTGGTGCTGGCGGTCGGGCACTGCTTCCCGGTGTACCTCGAGTTCAAGGGCGGCAAGGGGGTGGCGACGTCCGCGGGGGGCCTGCTGGCGTTGTCCCCGACGGTCGCGGTCGGGGCGCTCGCCGCATGGATCGGCCTGCTCGGGGTGACCGGCCGGTCGTCGGTCGCGGCGCTGGGGGCGACGGCGACCGCGATCGGGCTCGCCGCGTGGCTCGCGCCGTCCCTGGTGTGGGTCGTGGTGGCGATCGGCGTCGGGGTCGCGGCCACCCACGTGCCGAACGTGCGGCGGCTGATCCGCGGCGAAGAGGGCGCGGTGGTCCGCCCGGTGAAGTGGGGCCGCGC
>JBEBJW010001029.1:0-3311 GCA_040079715.1 Myxococcota bacterium
GCTCCGCGACCTGCACCACCTGCGGGTCGTCGGCAGCGTGCTGTACGTCGGAGCCCACCCGGACGACGAGAACACCGAGCTGATCGGGTGGCTCGAGGGCCAGGGGATCCGGGCGGCGTACCTGTCGATGACCCGCGGCGACGGCGGCCAGAACCTGATCGGGGCCGAGCAGGACGAGCTGCTCGGGGTGCTCCGGACCGGGGAGCTGCTGGCCGCCCGGTCGGTCGACGGGGGCGAGCAGTGGTTCACTCGGGTCCGCGACTTCGGGTTCTCGAAGTCGTCGGACGAGACGCTGCGGCTGTGGGGCCACGACGAGGCGCTGGAGGACGTGGTCCGCGCGATCCGGACGTTCCGCCCCGACGCGATCGTCACCCGGTTCCCGCCGACCGGCGAGACCCACGGCCACCACCTCGCGTCGGCGATCCTCGCGGCCGAGGCGTTCGAGAAGGCCGCCGACCCGGCGTACGTCACCGACGGCCTCGGGCCGTGGCGCGCCGACCGGATCGTCCACAACACCACGACCTGGAGCCTGCCGGACGACGCCGACACCTCGGGCTGGGCGACCATCGACATCGGGACGTGGGACCCGCTGCTCGGCCTGTCGTACGGGGAGGTCGCGGCGATCGCCCGGACCAACCACAAGAGCCAGGGGTTCGGCTCGGAGCCGGAGGTCGGGCCGTCGGCCGAGTACTTCGAGGGCATCGCCGGGACGCCGATCGTCGGGGGGCGCAGCCCGCTCGACGGCCTCCCGCTCGACTGGGGGCGGTTCCCGGAGGCCGCTCCGTTCGATCGGGCGGTGCGGGCGGCGGAGCGGAGGTTCGATCCGGACGCGCCGGACGCCGTCCTGCCGCTGCTCGCCAAGGCGCACGCCCGGCTCGACACGATCCCGGACCCGACCTGGCGGGCGGAGAAGACCCGCGCGCTCGACCGGCTGATGGCCGACTGCGCCGGGTTGTGGCTCACGGCCCGCGCGACGGCCCCAGCGGTGACCCCCGGCGGGACGGCCACCGTGACCCTCACCGCGTTGGTCCGCGCTCCGTCGGCCGCGGTGACCCTGTCCACGGCGGCGATCGGCGGGACCACGACGGCGGGGGGTCCGCTCGCGCCCGGCGTCCCGTGGACCCGGGAGCTCGCGGCGCCGATCGCGGCAGACACGGTGTTCTCCCGCCCGCACTGGCTGGTCGAGCCGTGGACCCGGACCCGGTACGCGGTGACCGAGCCGGCGCTGCGGGTGACGGCGGAGGCCCCGCCGAGCCTGGTGGCGCGGTTCTCGACCACGATCGCCGGCGCCACGGTCGCGCTGGACGTGCCGGTCGAGTTCGCGGTGACGGATCCGGTGAACGGCGAGCGGAGGCGCACGGTCGAGGTCCTGCCGCCGGTCACCGCCACGTTCGACCAGCCGGCGCGGATCGTGCCGCCGGGCGTGCCGGCGACGAGCCGGATCACCCTCCGCGCGAGCGCCGGGGCCGCGTCGGGCACCCTCCGGCTGACCGCGCCGACCGGGATCACCGCGGATCCGGCGGAGGTCGCGTTCGCGCTCGCGGACGGCGGCGAGCGGGTCGTCGAGGTCCGTCTGTCGGCGGCTCCGGGTGCCACCGGCGGGGCGCTCGTCGCGACCACCGACGTCGGCGGAGCCTCGGCGTCGCTCCAGCGGCTCGAGCTCGACCACCTCCACGTCCCGCAGCGGACGGTGCTGGTCCCGGCGTCCCAGGCGCTGGTGGCGGGGGCGGTGGCGCGCGGGGGCGTCGACCGGGTCGGGTACGTGGTCGGGTCGGGCGACACCGTCCCCGACGGCCTCCGCTCGATGGGGTACCAGGTCGAGGAGCTGACCGAGGCCGCGCTCGCGACCGGCGACCTCGACGGGTACGACGCGATCGTCGTCGGGATCCGCGCGTTCAACACGCACCCGCACCTGCTCGCCCTCCACGACCGCCTGATGGGCTACGTGGCCGCGGGCGGGCACCTCGTGGTCCAGTACAACACCAACAACCGGTTCGATCCGCTGACCGGTGAGCTCGGGCCGGCGCCGTTCGCGATCGGCCGCGGGCGGGTCACCGAGGAAGACGCGGCGATGACGCCGGTCGACCCTTCAGATCCGGCGCTGACGACCCCGAACGCGCTCGGCCCGGACGACTTCGACGGGTGGGTCCAGGAGCGCGGCCTGTACTTCGCCGAGACGTGGGACCCGGCGTACCGCCCGGTGTTCTCGACCCACGACACCGGCGGCGAGCCGCTGCTCGGCAGCACCCTCGTCGCGCACCACGGCGAGGGCGTGTTCGTGTACACCGGCCTCGCGTTCTTCCGCCAGCTGCCGGCGGGCGTCCCCGGCGCGTATCGGCTTCTCGCGAACCTGTTGGCGCTCGAGTGACTCCGGTGAGCCCGGTGAGCGGTCAACCGCAGCCTCCGGGCGACGAGGAGCCCCCGCCCCTGCTCGGCTCGTGGCGCAACCTGTACCTCGCGGTCCTCGGGAACCTCGCGGCGATGGTCGCGCTGATGTGGTTGCTGACCCGGGTGTGGTCGTGACCGCGATCGATTGGCTGGTGCTGATCGGCACGATCGCGTTCATCGCGCTGTACGGGATGTGGCTGACCCGCAGCGGCGCCACCGCCCGCAGCTACCTGAAGGGCGACGACCTGCGGTGGCCGACGATCGGCCTGTCGATCATGGCGACCCAGGCGAGCGCCATCACGTTCCTGTCGGTGCCCGGCCAGGCGTACGAGGACGGGCTGCGGTTCGTCCAGTTCTACTTCGGGCTGCCGATCGCGATGGTGATCGTCAGCGCCGTGTTCGTGCCGATCTACCACCGGCTCGGGGTGTACACCGCGTACGAGTACCTCGAGCAGCGGTTCGACGTTCGGGTGCGGGTCCTGGCGGCGGTGCTGTTCATGATCGGGCGGGGGCTCGCAGCCGGGATCAGCATCTACGCGCCGTCGATCATCCTCGCCTCGGTGATGGGCTGGTCGATCGGCCAGCTGAACGTGCTGCTCGGCGGCGTGGTCGTGGTGTACATCCTGGCCGGCGGCGCGAAGGCGGTCAGCCAGACCCAGAAGCAGCAGATGGTGGTGATCCTCGGCGGGATCCTCGCCGGCGCGGTGGTGATCCTGTACCGCCTGCCACCGGAGGTGACGCTCTCGGACATCGCCTCGCTGAACGGCGCGCTCGGTAGGATCAACGCCGTCGACTTCCGGTTCGACCCGTCCACCAGGTACACCTTCTGGTCAGGGATCACCGGAGGTCTGTTCCTGTCGCTGTCGTACTTCGGGACGGACCAGTCGCAGGTCCAGCGGTACCTCGGGGGCGCGTCGGTGACC
>JBEBJW010001030.1:0-3311 GCA_040079715.1 Myxococcota bacterium
CGACCGCGATCGTGGCCGCCGCGACCAGGCCCGCGCCCCACGGGTTCGGCCCGCTGCTGGACGAGGCGCAGCCGCAGCCGCCCGCGCTCGGTTCGCCGTCGGCGCCGGATCCGGCGGTGTCCGGGTCCCCGTCGGTGGGGGTCGTGGTGGTGGGCGCCGGCAGCGCGTACAGCGGGTTCTGGAGCCAGTCGAGCGAATCGGTCCAGGAGGCGCCGGTGATCAGGTCGAGGTCCCCGTCTCCGTCGAGGTCCCCGGCGTCGACCGCGGTCACCCCGCGCGGCGCGGCGAGTTGGACCGGGACGAACCCACCGAACCCGTCGTTGTCGTATCGGGTGAGCCCGCTCACGTCGTCGCTGTCGCCTTCGTCGTCGCCGATCGCCAGGTCGACGTCGCCGTCGAGGTCGAAGTCCGCCGCGACGAGCACGGTGGCGGTGGTCGACAGCGGGATCGGCGGCCCGAAGCGGCCGACGCCGTGGTTCGCGAACCAGCTCGCGCCGTCGACGGAGGTGACCGCGAGATCCACGTCGCCGTCTCCGTCGAGGTCCGCGGCCGCCACGTCACTGAACAGCCCGTCCTCGACGACGAGCCGCTCGGCCCCGAACGCGCCCCCACCGAAGTTCCGGAACCACCCGACCTGCGTCCACTGCGCCGACGACGCCTCGATCACGTCGATCAGGCCGTCGCCGTCGACGTCCGCGGTCGCGATCCCGTTGGTCCCACCGTCACCGAGGCGGGTCCAGCCGCCGAAGTCCCCGCCGACGTTCCGCTGCCACCCGATCCCGTCCGACCCGGCGGAGATCCGGTCGACCCAGCCGTCGCCGTCCAGATCCGCGCCGTGGACGTCGGTCGCGTCGGCCTCGTCCGGTCCGCGGGGCACGAACTCGAACCCGCCGGTGTTCTCGAACCAGGCCGCCTCCCCGCAACCCAACAGATCGACGTCACCGTCGCCGTCGACGTCCGCGGGGAAGATCGGGCCGATACCGACCGAGGCCGCGCCGACACCTTGCGTACCGAACGCGCCGGCGCCGTGGTTCTCGTAGGTGCTGAGGCGGGAGCTGAACCGCGAGGTCGCGGCGACATCGAGGTCGCCATCGCCGTCGAGGTCCGACGCCACCACCGACAGCGGGAGCGGCACCGAGGAGGTCAGCACCTCGCCCAGCCCCCAGCCGTCCTCGCGCCGGTCGTACCACCGGATCCCGCCGTGCACGTCGCCCACCGCGAGGTCCGGGTCGCCGTCGCGGTCGATCCGGCCGATCCCGATGCCCACCCCGTGCCGGTCGATGACGGTCTCGGCGGTGAACCCCGCCGGGCCGTTCAGGTACGCGACGACCAGCCGCTCGCCGTCGGTGCAGTCGGTCGGGGTGTCGCAGTCGAAGGGGAAGATCGTGCTCACCAGGTCCTGATCTCCGTCGCCGTCCACGTCGCCGGCCACGATGCGCTGGTCGGCCCCCTGCGCGTCGCTGAGCCCGATCGGGTCGCCGAACGCGCCGGACCCGTCGTTGACGTACCACCGCACGCCTTCGTCCCAGCTGGCGCCCGCGAGATCGAGGTCCCCGTCGCCGTCGAGGTCGACCGCGACCGCGCCCCGGGTCGGGATCGGGTCGACCACGGCCGGCGCTCCGAACCGGCCCGCGCCGTCGTTCGCGAGCCACACCAGCGAACCGTCGTTCCCCTCGGCTCCGACCACCAGATCGGCGTCGCCGTCCGCGTCGAGGTCGCCAGCGGCGACGGTGTACGGGTCGTCGACCGCCAGGACCGGGTTCGACGGGCCGAACCCGCCGGCCCCGTCGTTCGCGTACCACACGACGAGATCCGCGTCGGCCGCGACCGTCACCACGTCCAGGTCCGCGTCCCCGTCGAGGTCGACCGCGCGCACGGCGAACAACACCCCGGTCTCGGCGCCGATCACCACCGGCGCCGACCACCCGGGGCCCTCGTCCCACAGGACGGACACCGCGCCGTCGTACCCGGCCACGACCAGATCGAGGTCGCCATCGGCGTCGAGGTCCGCCGGGACGAGGTCCTGCGAGTACAGCTCGTCCGCGATGATGTGATGGACGGTCGGCGCGCCTCCGATCGTCTCGAACCACCCGACTCGGCGGAAGCTCGCGGCGTACAACACGTCGTTGTCGGCGTCGTCGTCCAGATCGAGCACCCACACCGCATCCGGCTGGTAGGCATCGATCGTGATCGGCCAGTGGACCCAGTCCTGCGCGTACGCCATCCCGCACCACCACAGGATCATCGTGCCTCCGTTCGCGCGAGGGCGGGACGTGCCGGCGGCGGCGGAGTGCTCGCGCGCCGGCGTCTGCCGAGCGTGATCGTCGCGACCAGGATCAGCCCCGCGCCGATCGGCCGCGGAGACGAGGCGCAGCCGCAGCCGGTCTCGGCTCCGTCGTCGGGCTCCGCCGGATCGGTGTCCACGTCGGCGTCGGTGTCCGCGTCGGTGTCCGCGTCGGCGTCGGCGTCGGCGTCGGTGTCGGCGTCCCCATCGGAGGAGGTGGTGGTGGTGGTCGATGGCGGCGGCAGCACGTAGATCGGGTTCTGGTGCCAGTCGAGCGCGTCGGTCGAGCTGTCCGCGGTCACGAGGTCGAGGTCCCCGTCGCCGTCGAGGTCCCCGAGGGTGAGCGCGGTCACGTCGCGCAGCGCGGCGAGCTGGACCGGGGTGAACCCGCCCGACCCGTCGTTGTCGTATCGGGTGAGCTCGCTCGCGCCGTCATCGCCGACCGCCAGGTCGACGTCGCCGTCGAGATCGAAGTCGGCCGCGACGAGCCGGGTGCCGGTGGTGGTCGACAGCGCGATCGGCGCCGAGAACCGGCCGACGCCGTCGTTCGCGAACCAGCTCGCGCCGTCGTCGGCGGTGACCGCGAGGTCCACGTCGCCGTCGCCGTCGAGGTCCCCCGCCGCCACGTCGGTGAAGAACCCGACGTCGGCCACGAACATCTCCCTCCCGAACGCGCCGGCGCCGAAGTTCCGGAACCACCCGACCTGCGACGACAGCACCGACGCCTCGATCACGTCGATCAGGCCGTCGCCGTCGACATCCGCGGTCGCGATCCCGTCGGTCCAGCCGTCGCCGAGGCGCATCCACGCGCTGAAGCTCCCGTTGACGTTCTGCTGCCACCCGATCCCGTCGACCCCGCCGGAGATCCGATCGACGACGCCGTCGCCGTTCAGGTCGACCCCGTGGACCGCGTCCGCGGCGTTCTCGTTGACCTGGTCCGCGCCGCGCGGGACGAACCCGAACCCGCCGGTGTTCTCGAACCACGCCGCCTCCCGCCCGCACCCCAACAGGTCGAGGTCGCCGTCGC
>JBEBJW010001031.1:0-3303 GCA_040079715.1 Myxococcota bacterium
GCCAGCCCCGAGCGGTCGAGCTGGGGAGGCAGCGTGGCGAGCGCCGACTGTGGCGGGCGGAGGCGCGGCCCCGACGTGCGCGGGTCGGCCGCGGACCCAGGGGGCCCCCCCACGACGGACTTCGGATCCGTCGCGTCGGTCTCGGCGGGCGCGGAGGGCGCTGCGCTGGTGAACCGCTCCGGCAGCGGCACCGCCCACGGCTCCTCCAGCGACTTGTGCTTCGCCTTCGCGAGGCGCTCGTCGGCCGTGTCGAGCAGCAGGATCCCGCCGGTCGACGACTCGGACGTCTCGGCGTCGTCTTCGGTCCGGCCGGCGAAGATCACGACCGAGTCGTCTTCGTCCTCCGGGCCGTGGAAGTCGCTCGCGAGGTCGCCGCCGGTCATCCCCATCTCGCGGCGGAAGTCCGCGAGGTTGAACCCCGAGTCGACCGACGAGTTGCCGAAATGGACCGGCGTGTCCGCGACCGCCCCGCGGTGCATCACCCGGGCGATCTGCGTGTCTTCGCCGTGGTCGGTCATGTCGGCGAACCCGGTCTCGAGCTCGCGGGCCTGGGCCATCGACGACACCGCGGTCACCTCCGGCGGCTCGTCGCCCTCCTCCGACGCCTCGTCGAGGTGGC
This sequence comes from Myxococcota bacterium, assembly GCA_040079715.1. Lineage (GTDB taxonomy): Bacteria > Myxococcota_A > UBA796 > UBA796 > JACKER01. The sequence goes on from JBEBJW010001031.1 coordinate 620, forward strand.
GGAACAGGCGGGGGAACGCGCGGTCGCCGTCGGCGGGGCGGAGGTCCTCGACCCGGGCGCTCTCGGTGTGCTCGGGCTCCTCGGCCCCGTCGATCACCGTGAGCGGCTCGGGTCCCCACCGATCGCACAGCGAGGCGAGGGGGTCGGGCGAGGTGAACTCCCCCTCGATCGCCCACAGCAGGTCGGTCGCGCGCCGGTGCTCGCCCTTGCGCCGGACCCGCTCGAGCAGCGTCCGGGCCCGGACGAACGCGCCGCGGGCCATGTACTGCTCGGCCACCCGGACGAGCTCGCCGACCGGGGCGTTGTCCCGATCGGCGGTGCTGTCGTCGAGGGTCGTCGCCGGCTCGGTCGCGCGGTCGCGCAGCGCCTCGAGCGCGGCGGCGGTCTTCGGGTCCGGCCGGGACCGGTCCAACGCCCGCTGGACCGCCTTGCGGGCCTGGTTCGGCCAGCCGCGGAGCAGGAACATCTCCGCCGCGACCGTCACGGCGTCGAGGTTCGGGTCCGCCGTCTCCACCAGGTCCTTCAGCCGGATCCACGCCCGATCGACGAGCCGCAACGCCAAGAACGCGCGGGCCGCCGCGATCCGCGCCGGGACCGTCGGGGCGCCCTGCTCCGCCCAGCTCTCGACCAGGGTGATCACCGCGCGGTGGTCCTGGCGCTCGGCGAGGTGCTCCACCACCGCCTCGATCCGGGCAGTGAGCGGCTCCTGCGGGTGCGAGGGTCCGTCGAGGATGGGGTCTCCCGCCGCGAAGTGTAGCATCGCGGGCGGGACAGGGCCCCTCCGGACTCACGACAACGCGCGCTGGAACTCCGCGGTCAGCTTCGGCCCGATCTCGAACAGGTCGCCGACGAGCCCGTAGGTCGCGTGCTCGAAGATCGGCGCCTCCGGGTCCTTGTTGATCGCGACGATCACCTTCGAGGTGCGCATCCCGGCGAGGTGCTGGATCGCGCCGGAGATGCCGACCGCGAGGTACAGCGTCGGGTTCACGGTCTTGCCGGTCTGGCCGACCTGCTCGTTGTGGTGCGCGTAGCCCGCGTCGACCGCCGCCCGCGACGCGCCGACCGTGGCCCCGAGCGCCGCGCCGAGCGGCCGGACGACCTGGTCGAACTGCTCGGCGCTCTTCAGCGACCGACCGCCGCTGACGATCCGCTCCGCCTCGGTCAGATCGACCGTGGCGGTGGCCGGCGCCTTCCGCTCGACCACCCGCGTCTTCGGGGTCACCGACGCCGTCACCGCGACGACGTTCGCCGACCCGGCGCCCGCCGCCGGCTGGGAGAAGCTGTTCGGCCGGACCGAGAACATCGCCGGGGTGCCGGTGACCTTCACGTCGGCGTACAGCTTGCCCGCGTACATCGGCCGGCGCCCGATCACCTGGCCGCCGTCGACCCGCAGGTCGGTGCACTCGGTCGCGAGGCCGGTGCCGAGGCGCGCGACCAGGCGGGGCAGCGCGTCCTTGCCGAGGTAGCTCGCCGGGGCGAGGATCACCTGGGGCTTCGCCTGCTCGACCGCCGCCGCGAGGGCCGCCGCGATCGCCGCCGGGTCGTACGCGGCGAAGTCGCCGGCGACCTGGTACACCGTCGCCGCGCCGTACTTGCCGAGCTCGGCCGCCGGGCACGCCCCGAGGACGACCGCGCCGAGATCGGTGCCGAGCTCCTTCGCGAGGGCCGCACCCTTCCCGAGCAGCTCGAACGCCGTCTTCTTGAAGGAGGTCCCGTCGTGCTCCGCCAGGACGAGGATACCGCTCATGATCGTGTCTCCGTGGAGTCGAGGGTGCTCAGAGGACCTTGGCTTCGTCGCGGAGCAGGCGGACCAGCTCCTTGACCATCGCGTCGGCGTCGCCGGTGATCATCTTGCCCTTCGGGCGATCCGGCGGCGCGCTGTACCCGGTGACGGTGGCCTTCGGGGCCACGTCCGCCGCCGACAACCCGAGCGCGTCGAGCTTCAGGTTCTCGACCGGCTTCGACTTCGCGGCGAGGATCGCCGGGAGCTTCGCGTACCGCGGGGTGTTGAGCCCGCGCTCGGCGGTGATCACCACCGGGAGCGCGCCGGTGACGACCTCGCGGACACCGCCGTCCATCGCGCGGGTGGCGGTGAAGGTGGTGCCCTCGAGCGCGAACTCGACGACCCGCGACACCTGGGCCCACCCGAGCAGCTCGGCGACCATCGCCGGGACCTGGACGTTGTCGTCGTCGATCGCCTGCTTGCCGCAGAACACGAGCTCGCAGCCTTCGCGGGCGATCGCCTTGGCGAGCGCGCGGGCGATCCCGAGCGAGTCGGTGCCCTTCAGCGCCGGGTCGTCGATCAGCACGGCCTTGCCGGCCCCGAGGGCGAGCACCGTGCCGCGGATCTGCGCCAGCACTTCGTCACCGCTGCCGACGGTGAACGACACCACGTCCGCGCCCTGCTTCTCCTTCGCCTGGATCGCGGCCTCGACCGCGAACATGTCGTACGGGCCGACCACCACCTTGCCGGTCGCGTCGAACGACTTGCCGTCCGCACTCGGCTTCAGGCGGGCGTCGGTGTCCGCCGTCACCTTGGCGCAGATTCCTACCTTCACTGGACCTCCAAAACGTGGACCAAAGGGGCTAAGTGCGGGCGCCGTCGACCAGCAGACCGCGGATGAACACGTCGGCGACCTGGTCGGCCGCCACCTCGAGGGAGAACCGCTCCGGCCGGCGCGACA
>JBEBJW010001032.1:0-3300 GCA_040079715.1 Myxococcota bacterium
GCCGCGCACCACGTCGCGGCGGCGCTGGCGTCGGACCCGGTCCGGGCCGATCTGACCGCCCTGGTCGACGTGTTGACCGCGGCGTCGGGCGGGCGGGCGGCGGCGCTCGCGCTGTACCCGCTCGAGGGGGGCACCTGGTTCGGCGCGGCGGCGGTCCACGCGCGGCTGCTCGCGGAGACGGACCCGGACGCGGCGTTCGATCTGCTGTGCCAGGTGGCCGCGATCCGGCCGGATCTCCCGTACCTCCGGTGGGCGGCCCCGTGGGCCGACGCGCTGGCCCCGGGTCCGGCCGGGACGTCGCTCGGGCGGCTGCTGGCGATCGACGCGAGTCCGGGCAGCCCGCCGGTCGCCGGGACCCTCGCCCCGGCGCTCGAGCTGCTCGCGGCGCTCCGGACCCGCGCCCCGGACGAGCCCGGCCTGTGGTCGATCTCGTCGATGCTCACCCGGCGCGCCGGCCGCCCGGACGAGGCGTACGCGCTCGCGAAGACCGCGTTCGAGCGGTTCCCGTCGTGGAACGCCGCGGTCGCGCTGGCGAACGCCTGCAAGATGGTCGACCGGTGGGACGAGGCCGAGGACGCGTGGCGGGCGGCCCTCGGGTTCGACCCGGACGACGTCGCGGTCCGGCTCGACTGGGGCGACACCCTGCTCGACCGGTGGGAGCTCGACGGGGCGCGGTCGAAGTACCAGGAGGTGCTCGATCTGCAGCCGGACCACGCCTGGGCGACCCCGTCGGTGCTGTACGTCGACTGGGTCCGCCGGCCGACGGTCCGCGGGCGGACGGTGCTCGCCCTGTACGCGGACCTCCACCCCGAGAACGAGCGCGCCCGGCTGCTCGCCGACCAGGCCACCCCGTGGGTCGGGCGCCTGCCGCCCCCGCAGGAGTCGATCGTCGCTGCCGCCGCCGCCGCCCGCGAGCAGGGCGCCCTGCCGACCCGGATCGCGTCGACCCACCTCGAGGCCCCGTCCGCGCGGCTCGCGATCGAGCGGTGGGTCGCGGCGAGCGGCGGGTCGGTGACGTTCTCGGTCGGGCGGGTCCCGGACCCGGATCCGCGCCAGTTCCGGTTCCTCACCGGGGTGTCGGCGCTGACCCGCGGGTTCGTGTGGACCGGGACGGACCCGCGGCCGGAGATGGAGGCCCCCGACGATCCGCGGGTGGCGCAGGTCCTGTCGAAGCTCGCCGCGTCGCGGTACCACGGGGAGCGGTGGCTCGGGCAGGCCCGGTCGCTCGTCCACCAGCACGGGCTGCCGCTCGCGGCCGACGGCGACGCGATGCAGCTCGTGTGCGGCGCGCTCCACCCGCCGCCCGGCCCGGACTGGGCGACCCCGTGGGACTGGGCGTACCGGGTGATCCACGCGGCGGCGTTCGTGCTCGCGTCCCAGCCCGGGTGGGACGGGACCCCGCACCGCGACGGGCTGTTGACGTTGTTGAACGTCCAGAGCGACTGGCTGACCGTCGGCGCGATCGCCGCCCTGACCGAGCGCGCCCGGACCGACGCCGTCGTGCGCCCGCAGGCCGAGGAGCTGCTGTCGGAGGTCCTGTCCGAGCAGCCGGACCACGGCTATTGGTGCGTCGGCTGGCCGGTCGTGTGCGGGCTGCTCCGGCTCGGGAGCTTCGGGGCCGAGCACCACCGGAACCTGACGGCCGCGCTCGAGAGCTTCGAGGACCCGGCGCCCGAGGCATGAGCGCGCCCCGGACCACCCCGGCGGAGGTCGCCCGGCTCCGGCGGGCGCTGTCGGCGGCGCTGCGCGACCCGGAGCGCGAGCGGGCGATCTGGCTGGTCGCGCTGAAGGGGAACCCGGCGGACCTTCACGCCGCGCTGCTCGCCTCGATCCGGGCCGCGCTCGGGGACGGCGCCGAGCGGGTGATCGCCGCGCTGCCCGTCCCGGGGGCCCCCGCGGTGCCGGTGACGGCCGGTCCGCGCCGGTGGAACGTGCGGCGGCTGGGGCTGGCGACGGCGCTGGCGGTGTCGGTCAGCGCGCTGCTGGTGCTGGCACCGAGGTGGCTGCGGCCCGCCCCGACGGCGGACGCGTGGTACTTCGTGCTGGTCGACCGGTACGCCGACGGCACGCCGGATCCGCCCGGGACGACCGACCGGACCGACCCGCAGGGCTGGCACGGCGGCGACCTGCAGGGCGTGCTGGACCACGTCGACGACCTCGCCGCGCTCGGGGTCGGGGCGGTGTGGCTGTCGCCGGTGACCGACGCGCGCGACGCCCCGCACGGGCCGTGGGGCGCGTACCACGGGTACTGGGTCGACGATCTCGGCGCGGTGGACCCGCGGTTCGGGACGGTCGACGGGCTCCGGGCGGTCCGCGACGCGCTCGCCGACCGCGGGATCGGCACGTACCTCGACGTGGTGTACAACCACGTCGGGCCGGACACCCGCCTCCTTTCCGCGCACCCCGACTGGTTCCACCACCAGGGCGACATCGTCGACTGGGACGACCCCGACCAGATCGTGACCCACGACGTCCACGGCCTGCCGGACCTCGCCCAGGAGGACGAGGCCGTGTACGCGTACCTCCGCGACGCGTCGGTCGGGTGGATCGACCGGATCGCCCCGGCCGGGTTCCGGGTCGACGCGGTCCGGCACCTGCCGGAGGGGTTCCTGGCGCGGCTCGGCGCCGACCTGCGGGCCCACGCCGGGCCGGGGTTCGAGCTCGTCGGCGAGGTGTACGACGGGAACGTCGACCGGGTCGCCGCCCGCGCCCACCGGGACCACCTCGACGCGGTGTTCGACTTCCCGCTGTACTTCGCGATCCGCGACGCGTACTGCGACGGCGGCTCGGTCGGCAAGCTCGCGGCGCTGGTCGGCGCGGACTACGGCGGGGCGCGGCCGATCACCCTGGTCGACAACCACGACCTGCCGCGGATCCGGTCCGCGTGCCACGACGACCTCGGGGCGGTGGCGCAGGCGCTCGCGTTCCAGCTCACCGCCCGGGGGACGCCGTCGATCACCTGGGGCACCGAGGTCGGGCTCGCGGGGGCCGAGGAGCCGGCGAACCGGGCGGACATGGTGTTCCCGGACGCGCTGCCGCCGATCGGGGTGACGGTGACGGAGCTGCTCGCGCTCCGGTCGGCGTGGCCGGCGCTGCGGTCGCCCGAGACCCGGGTGGTGGGCCTGTCCGCCGGGCTGGTCACGTTCGCGCGGCTCGGGGCGGACGAAGTCGTCACCGTGACGGTGGCGCGCGCCGGCGACGTCCCCGAGGCCCCGCCGCGGTGGACCGCGGTCGACGGGACCCCGGAGGTGTCGTGGGGGGGCCCCACCCCGGAGGTCCGGGTGGTCGACGGGCCCGGGC
>JBEBJW010001033.1:0-3300 GCA_040079715.1 Myxococcota bacterium
GTCTGCAGGAACGCCGCCCCGGTCGCCCCGTCGGTCGCGCCCGCCGGGATGCTGTACGTCAGCCACACGGACTCGGCGTGGCCGCCCTCCTCGATGCCCCGGGTCAGCCAGGTCACGAACCGGGTCCGCCCCGAGCCCGCCGGCCCGACGACCAGCACCACCCGGGTCCGCCCGCCGGTGATCACCTCGCGCGCGGCGTCCCACAGGACCTGCCGGCGCGCCGCCCGCCCGACCAGCGGCACCTCGCGCGCGACGGCCAGCGCGAGCGACACAGAACCCGGCCCCGCGGTCGGCTCCAGCGGCGCGCCGTCCGGCATCGGCGGCGGGAACGGGCGGTTCCATCGGGGTGACTCGAACCCGTGCGGCTCGGCCCGGGCCGTGGTCGACACCGACACGTCGTCGAGCGGAGCCCCGGCCGGGGTCGCCCGGAGCGCGATCCCCTGGGCCGCCGTCCCCTCGCGGATCGGCCGGCGCGACGAGATCGGCGCGCGATCCTCGTCGAGGGCCCGCAGCTCGGTCCGCACGTCCGCCGCGAGGTCGTACCGGGACAGGGGCTCGGACCGGAGCAGGTTCGCGAGCACCGTCTCGAGCCGGACCGGGACCGCGGTCCGCGGGGTGAACGGCGGCAGCGCGGCGTCGGCCGGGCCGGACCCGGCGGCGAACGGGACCCGGCCGGTGGTCAGCTCCCACGCGATCACCCCGAGCGCGTACAGATCGCTCCACGGCCCGACCTCTGCCGTCCGGAACCCGGCGACCTCCGGCGGGTGGTACGGCGTGACCCGCCGGTCGCCGACCGCGGCGTGGCCAGGATCCGACACCCACAACCCCTCCGGCGCCGACGTCCGCAGCAGGTTCGTCGGCGCGAGTCCGCCGTGGATCCGCCCCCGGGCGTGCAGGTGGCCGAGGGCCGCGAGCGCGCTGTCGAGCCACCGGACCAGCACCGACCACGCGGGGGCTGCGACCCCGACCAGGTCGCCGTCGGCGCGGGCGGTCGCCACGTACGGGACGCCGACGGCGGTCAGCCCGAGATCGTGGACCGGAGCGAGGTTCGGGTGCGACGGGATCGCCCCGAGGTGGATCTGCCGGGCGAACGCGCGACGGGCGCGCGGATCCTCGGCGAGCGAGGGCGCGAGGACCTTGACCGCGATCGCGCGGCCGGCGATCCGGTCGCGGGCGAAGAACACCCGGCCGACCGGCCCTGCGCCCACCTCCCGTTCGAGCTCGTACCGATCGGGAAGCCCCGGCTCCACCCACACCCCGCGGCGCCATCTTGCCGCGCGGGGCACCGGGTGTCAGCCGCCACCGGATACCTGGGCCCATGGACTCGCAGAACCCACCGCGGACCGCCGCGTTCTCGTCGCCGTCCCTCCACGCCCGGTGGCGCGCCGGGTGGGATCCCGCCCGCCCCGCGATCGTCACCGACGACGCGACCTGGACGTTCGGCGCGCTCGACGATCGCGTCCGGCGCGCCGCCACCTGGCTCCGCGGTCTCGGCGTCCGCCCGGGCGACGTGGTGGCGCTCGCGATGGGGAAGGCGCCGAGCTGGCTGGCGGTGAACCTCGGGTGCGCCGAGGTCGGGGCGGTGTGCCTGCCGCTGAACGACCGGTACACCCCGCGCGAGCTCGCGATCCCCCTCGCCGACGCGCCGGCGCGGGTCGCGATCGTCCCGGACGCCGTCGCGGACGCGGTCGCGGGGCCGTGGACGGTGGTGCCCGCCGGCTCGGTCGACGCCGCCCTCGACGCCGCCGCCCCCGCACCCCCATCCGAGGTCGACCCGGACGCGATCGTGCTCCTGTTGTACACCTCCGGCACCACCGGTCGCCCGAAGGGGGTGCCGCTGCGGGCGCGCCAGGTCGAGGCCACCGTCGACGCGCTGCACGCCGCGTGGGGCTGGTCCGACGCGGACACGCTGCTCCACGCCCTGCCGCTGTACCACGTCCACGGGCTGATCGTGGCCGCGTACGGGGCGATGCGGGCGGGGGCGACCAGCCACTGGACGGCGTTCGAGCCGACCGCGATCCTCGAGCGCCTCGCGCGCGGCCCGGCGACCGTGTTCATGGGCGTCCCCACGTTCCACGCGCGGATGGTCGAGGTCCCGGGGGCGTGGGATCTGCGCCGGGTGCGCCTGCTGACCAGCGGCTCCGCCGGGTTGCCCGCGCGGGTTCACGCCGCGGCGGCCGACCGGTTCGGGGCATGGATCGTCGAGCGGTACGGGATGACCGAGGTCGGGATCGTCACGTCGAACCCGATCGACGGCGGCGCGCGGCCCGGCTCGATCGGCCGACCGCTCCCGGGCGTCGGGCTGCGGATCGTCGACCCGGCGACCGGGCTCGACCAGCCGACCGACGCGATCGGCGAGCTGTGGATCCGCGCCGGGTCGGTGTTCGACGGGTACCACGGGTTGCCGGACGCGACCGGCGCGGCGTTCACCGACGGGTGGTTCCACACCGGCGACCTGGGCCACGTCGACGCGGACGGGTTCGTGGTCCTGGCCGGCCGCCGGTCGGAGCTGGTGATCGTCGGCGGGTTCAACGTGTACCCGGCGGAGCTCGAGGCGGTGCTGCTCGACGTGCCGGGGGTCCGCGAGGCCGCAGTGACCGGGATCCCGGACCCGGACCTCGGGGAGGTGCCGGTCGCGGCGGTGGTCGGGGACGTCGACCTCGGGCGGGTCCGGGCCGCGCTCCGGGCCGCCCTCGCGCCGTACAAGATCCCGCGGCGGATCCATCGGGTGGAGGCGCTGCCGCGCAACGCGATGGGCAAGGTGCTCAAGCAGCGCGTCGCCGCCGGGTTCGCGACCGCTCCCCTCCGCGACGAGGTCGGGCGGGCGCGGGCCGCGGCGTCCGAAGCCCAGCGGGCGGCGCTGGATCGCGCGACGATCGACGTGGCACTCGCCGGGGGCCCCATCGATCCCGCGGCCCTCGCGACCCTCGCCGAGCGGTGGCCCGGCGGCGGCGCGCTGGCCGAGACCCGGGCCGCGATCGCGCCGCTCGCCGACGGCCTCGCAGCGGCGGTGGCCGAGCTCCATCGGGTCCGGGTCGACCAGCACCGGGCGCTGCACGCGCCGGAGCACGCCGCGACGAAGGCCGAGCTCGACGCGCTCGAGGCCGAGCTCGTCGCGCTGGACCGCGCCCGGACCGAGCCGATGCGCCGGGTGGCCGCGCTCGGGCCGCTGATCGCCGCGCTCCGGCAGGCAGCCGACGACCGCGATCGGCGCCCGGACGCCGCCGGTGCCCTGACCGACGCGATCCTGGCGAGCGCGGCCGAGGTGACCGCGGAGCTCGGCCTGCCGCCGCCCGACGC
>JBEBJW010001034.1:0-3293 GCA_040079715.1 Myxococcota bacterium
CGCAGGTCCACCCCGATCATGCGGCGTCGACCGGGGTGGCCCGGCGGATCGGGCTGGTCCCGACCGACGAGGTGGTGGACGGCGAGGTGTGCTGGGTCGGCTGAGGCCGGGCCGAGCGTGCTCGAGGCACGCGATCGTCGCGGTACCGCTGTACATCGCGGGAACCGGCGTACACCGTGGTCGGCTGGAGTGGCGGTCCCGGCGAGGAAGCCTACGTTCAGGTCGAGCGGATGCCGATGGCCGGCCTCCGACCCGGATCCGACGGCGAGGAGGCGGGGTGACCTGGAGCGACGACGTCGAGCCCCCCGCCGTCCCCGCCGCCCAGCATCCCCGCGGCGACGACGGATCCCGCGACCGGTCCGGTGGCGATCCTCGGGCTCGCGCGGCGGGTCCCGGGCGCGTCGGACCTCGACCGGCTGTGGGCGATGGTCGAGGCCGGCGACGACGCGATCGGCGAGCTGCCGGCGGGGCGGTTCCCGACGGAGTCGCTCGGCCAGGCGCCGACCCGCGGCGGGTACCTCGCCGACGTGGCGACGTTCGACCCGACCCGGATGGGGCTGTCGCCGCGAGAGGCGCTGGCGCTCGATCCCCAGCACCGGATGCTGCTCGAGCTCGCGGTCGAGGCGGTCGAGCGGGCGGGCCGGGCCGGGGCGGATCTCCGCGGCAGCCGGACCGGCGTGTTCGTCGGGGTGCCGCCGAGCCACTGGATGCGCCGCCTCGGCGACGACGCGCTGTACCCGGACCTGTACGACGGCACCGGGAACGAGGCGAGCTTCGCCGCCGGCCGGATCGCGCACGTCCTCGGGCTCCGCGGGCCGGTGGTGTCGCTGAACACCGCGTGCAGCTCGGCCCTGGTCGCGATCCACGACGCGGTCCGGTCGCTCCGGGCCGGGGAGTGCGAGCTGGCGCTCGCCGGCGGGGTCCACCTGATGCTCGCCCCGGACGACACCCGGTACCTCCACCAGCTCGGGGCGCTCGCCGCCGACGGGCGGTGCCGGCCGTTCGACGCCGCCGCCTCCGGCTACGGCCGCGGGGAGGGGTGTGGGATCGTGGTCCTGACCCGCGCCGACGCAGTCCGGGCCGACGACGACGTGCTCGCGGTGATCCTCGGCGTCGCCACCAACCACAACGGGCCGGGGGCCGGCCTGACCGTCCCGTCGGCCGACGCGCAGGTCGCGGTGATCCGGGCCGCGCTCGCCGACGCCGGCGCCGACGCGGCCGACCTCGGGTACGTCGAGTGCCATGGCCCCGGGACCCGCCTCGGCGACCCGATCGAGGCGTCGGCGGTCGCCCGGGCGCTGCGTGGGCCCACCGACGTCGCCGGGTCGCCGCTGCCGATCGGCTCGGTCAAGGCGAACCTCGGCCACCTCGAGCAGGCCGCCGGGATCGCGTCGCTCGCCAAGGCGATCGGGGTGGTCCGCCGACGGACGATCCCGCCCCAGCCGGCGTTCGGGACCCCGAACCCGGAGCTGCCCGTCGGGGTGGTCGTCCCGCGATCCCGGATCCCCCTCGATCGGCCGCTGGTCGGGGTCAGCGGGTTCGGGCTGTCCGGCACCAACGCCCACCTGGTCCTCGGTCCGCCGCCGCCGCGGGTCGAGCCGGAGCCGACCGCCGACGACGGGCCGCGGCTGCTGGTGATCGGCGGGGCGACCGCCGCCCACGTCGACGGGGCCTCGCGCGTCGTCGCCGAGGTGCTCCGCGCGGGCGCGTCGCTCGCGGACGTCGCGTCGACGGTCCACGCGACCCGGCCGATCGGCCCGTGGGTCCGGTGGGCGGCCGGGACCCGCGACGAGGTCCTCGCCGGCCTCCGGTCCGCCCCGATCGCCGCGCCGCGCGCCGGGGCGCGGGTCGCGCTGGTGTTCCCGGGCCAGGGGACGGCGTTCGCCGGGGTCGCCGCGACGTTCGGCCGGGTGCCGGCGTTCCGCGACGCGCTCGAGCGGCTCCGCGACGGGTTCCCCGAGCTCGACGCGCTGCTCGCCCACGGCGGCGCCGACGACACCCGCGCCGCCCAGCCGGCCCTGGTCGCGCTCGGGCTGGCGGTCGCCGACGTGCTCCGCGGCTGGGGGGTCGAGCCGGTCGCGGTGACCGGGCACTCGGTCGGGCTGCTCGCGGCCGCCGCGGTCGCGGGGGTGTACGCGCCGGATCGGGCGGTCCACCTCGCGGTCGCGCGGGCGGCGGCGATCGATCGGGCGGCGCGACCCGGGGCCATGGTCGCGTTCCCGGTCGGGCTGGACGCGGTGACCGCGCTGCTCGGCGCGGAGTCGGGGCTCGCGGTCGCCGCGGTGAACGGCCCCGAGCAGACGGTGGTCGGCGGCGAGCGGGTCGCGATCGACGCGCTGGTCGCGCGGGCCCCGTGGCCGGCCCGGCGGCTGTCCGTCGGCCACGGGTTCCACAGCCCGGCCCTCGATCCGGCGCTGGACGGGATCCGGGCGGTGTTCTCCGGGGTGCCCGTCGGTCCGGCGGGGATCCCGATCGTCACCGGCCGGGACGAGGTCGCTGACGAGGTCGCTGACGAGGTCGCCGGCGGGATCGACTGGGTCGCGCACGCCCGCCGGCCCGTCCGGTTCGATCGGATCGTCGCGGAGCTCGTCCGGCGCGGGGTCGACACGGTGATCGACTGCAGCCCCACGGGGACCATCGGGTCGCTGGTCCGCGCCAACGCGCCCGGCCTCGCGGTGATCGGGGTCCGCGACGGGCTGCTCGCCGCCGCCGGGGCGCTGGTCGCGGCGGGGGTCCCGATCCGGCTCGACCGGGTCCAGCCGCGGGGACGCCGGGTGGCGCTGCCCCCGACCCCGCGGGTCGCCGAGACGCTGTGGGTCGAGTGGGCGCCGCGGGGCGCGTCGGGCGGAGACCCGCTCCACGGGCTCGGGTGGCGGGTGTCGTGGGCCGAGGCGCCGCGCGACCAGCGCCGCGAGGTGGCGATCGCCGGGGATCCGGTCCAGGCGTGGCTCGCGGCCCGGCGGGCGGTCGCGGGCGGCGGCGCGGTGCGGCTCCGGGTCCCGGGCGCCGTCGCCGGCGTGGTCCGGGGGCTGGCCCGGGTCGCGGAGTCCGAGCGGACGGGCCTCGACGTCCAGGTCGCGGTCGACGACGGCCCGGCGACCGAGGTCCGGATCGTCCGGGCGTCGCTCCCGTGGGCGCCGGCGACGCTCGCCGGCCGGTGGGTGGTCACCGGCGGGCTCGGCGGGTTCGGGGTCCACCTGGTCCGGTGGCTGCGCGAGGCGGGCGCGGCCGAGGTCGTGGTGGCGGCGCGGCGCGCGCCCGGCCCCGGCGAGGCGATCGACGGGGTCCGGTAC
>JBEBJW010001035.1:0-3290 GCA_040079715.1 Myxococcota bacterium
GGCTTCGACATGGTGGGTGCGGGCTCCGGCTCGCTCGGTCGGGACATCATATCCGCGACCGGTCCCGCGGGTCCGCCGGTCGATCCGGACGACGGGTGACCGAGCTTCGCCCGCGGCGACGCCCGCGCCACCGCCGCACCCACGCCCTTCGTCGTCAGGGGGCCGAGGGGGCCGAACGTGTACGCCGCGAACTCGGCCAGCGCCCCCCGCCGCTCGACCCGCCGCCGGAGCTCGAGCATCACCGCGTGGCCGTCCTCCGGGCGATCGGCCGGCCGGGGCGCGAGGCACCGGGCGAGCGCGTCCGCCGCGTCCGGAGCGGTCCGCCGGAGCGCCGCGAGCTCGGCGCCGAGGTCCGCCCGCTGGACCCGCCCCATCAGCGCCTCGATCTCCGAGTCGCGGTCACGGGTCGGGATCGGGTACGCGGGCCGGCCGGTCAGCAGCTCGAACACCACCAGGCCGAGCGCGAACAGGTCCGTCCGGTGCTCGACCCCCTCCCCGCGCGCCTGCTCGGGCGCCATGTACAGCGGCGTCCCCTTCGGGCCCACGTCGCGGACCCCGTCGTCGATCCGCGCCAGCCCGAAGTCGAGCAGCTTGACCTCGCCGGTCGGGGTCAGCATCACGTTCTCGGGCTTCACGTCGCGGTGGACCAGCAGCAGCGGCTCGCCGTTCACCCCGGTGGTCGCGTGCGCCTGGTACAGGCAGTCGGCGATCTCGCACCCGATCTCGTACGCGGCGTCGGGCCACACGGGCTCGCCACCCTCGGCGTACGCGTCGAGGACCTGCCGGAGCGTGTTCCCCTCGACGTACTCCATCACCACCGCGCACTCGCGGTCGAGGAACTCGTACACCCGGCACAGCGACCGGTGCTTGACCCGGTCGAGCAGCTCGAACTCGCGGACCAGCGTCTCGAACGCCCGCATCGTCCACTCGCCGCGGAGCTGCTTGATCGCCACCCACCGGCTGCGCGCGCTGCGGGCCCCCTTCGCCGGGACCTCCCCCTCGGCGAGCCACACCGCGCCGAAGTGGCCCTCGCCGAGGGCACGGATCACCCGGTACCGCCCGATCCGCTCCGGCACCGTCAGCTCCGCGGTCGGGCGCGCCGGAACAGCGCGCGGCGGGTGTTGAACGAGGCCGGGCCGACGTAGCTCAGCAGCACCAGCAGCCCGAGGACCGGCATCACGACCGCGAACGTCCTGCGGAACGGCGAGGTCGCGTGCCACCGCTCCCCTCGCCCGTGCTCGCCGGTGGGGGCGTCGAGCCAGCCGCCGGGGTGGACGGCGAACGTCGTGAACGCGCGATCGAGCGCCAACAGTTGAAGCTGCACGTCGAAGCTCTTCCGGTGGTAGAAGCTCTCCGGAACCCGATACCAAACCTCGTACCACCGATATCGGGTCGCCGACGCCTTTTGGAGCACCTCGGCCAGCCCCTTCGACTTGCTCTTCACGAACGAGCCGCCGCCGCCCGCTTCCGCCAGCCATCGCATCGACACGTGGTCGAGACCGGCCTTGTCGAGCACGCCGTCGATCCGGTACTCCTCGTACTTGCCGCACAGGTCGTGCGGGGTGACCTGCCGGTTCAGCCCCTCCGGTTTGTCGCCCTTCCGGTACGGGATCCCGAGGCCGACCGTGTAGACCGTGGGGCGGGTCGTGCCACCCTGGCTCGTCCGGGCGTCGCGGACCACGTCGACCACCTTCTGGAGCCGCGGGGCGTTGGTGGCGCAGGTGTCGTCGCCCGCCTCGTTGTTGAACCCGTCGGTCACCACGATCACCGTGGGCTCGGCTGCCTTGATCGTCAGGAACGTGTGGATCCTCTCGACCTCGAGCAGGTCGGTGACCGCGTAGCTCACCGCGTCGTACAGGTGGGTGTAGCCCCCCGACGTGCGCAGCAGGTTCTGCTTGATCGCCGCCGTGTACGCCTCGCGGGTCTCGAGCACCGTCGGCGGTCCCCCGTCGAGCCCGACCACCGCCTCGCCGAACCGGAGCAGCACCACCCCGGTCTTCGCGCGGCCCCCTGCGGCGTCTTCGGGGTAGAAGCCGGCGATCACCGACGGGGCGAGCAGCGCGGAGTACACCTTGCGGATCCGCTCCCCGTCGTTCTCGAACATCGAGCCCGACCCGTCGATCAGCAGCACGAACAGCTGGCCCGAGACCATCGGCTCGTGCGGGATCAGCTGGACGTCGGACTGGGTGGACTTGTCGTGGGTGACCCGGATCTGGTCGGCGCCGATCGCCCGCGGCAGGTCGGACAGCGAGGTCGGATCGCGGAGCCGAAACGCGAAGTGGAGCTCGCCGCTGGCCCGATCGGCGCGGGGCAGGCACGCGTCGATGTCGGTGACCTTCGCCTCGGCGCAGGCGTCGCGGGTGGTCATCACGTCGACCCGGATCTCGCTCCCCTCGGCCGGCACGTCGTCGTCGATCCGGTAGGTCGACCCGACGATCGGCGCCGGAAACTCGGAGGTCTGGCACGCGAGCACCGCGCCGAGCCAGATCACCGCTCCTCCTTCGGCAGCATCAGGAACTCGATCACCGTCTCGCCGTTCGCGCCGAGCAGCACGCGGTCCTCGGACCGGAGCGTCGTCTCGAGCGGGGCCGGCCGGCGCGGATCGTACCGGAGATCGATCCGCTCGAGCGGGCGCACCACGCGGGTCGGGTGGATCGACAGGCCGCGCACCGTGTAGCGGTCGTCGGATCGGACGAACGACGCGTGGAGCTCGGCCACCGCGCGCTCCGCCGGCAGGTACAGGTCGAGGCCGCGCGGGAAGTGGCCGACGAACCGCTCGGCCGGCCGGCCGTCGGTGTGGGGGACCGGGATCCGCAGCCCGTACCGCTCGTACGACAGGACCCGGATCCACCCGGCGTACAGGTCGTCCGGGATCGGCCACACCAGCAGCCCGTGGAGGAACCCGAACGCGAGCGCCGCGGCGGCCGAGGCGAGGAACAGGTCGCCCTCGAGCCGATCGTAGTACCCGGGGACGTGCCACGCGGCGGCGGCGAACGCGCCCGCCACGAGCCCGCCGCCGAGGTGGGCGAACCCGGAGAACCCGAGCTCGAGCCACGAGGTGGGCGGGGGCGGACCGGCGCCGTCGCGTCCGCCCCAGCTCCACCGGCGGGTGATCGCGGCGTGGAGCCACCGGACCAGGAACGGGCCGAGGCCGGACGCGAACCCCGCCACGAGCCACACGCCGAGCCGGAACCGCAGCGTGACGAGCGACGGATCCCGCAGCAGCTCGTCGGTCTCGTCGGCGGTGAACAGCGGCAGGAACAGCCGCAACAGCCCCCACCCGCCCATCA
>JBEBJW010001036.1:0-3284 GCA_040079715.1 Myxococcota bacterium
ACCCACGGGGGACCCGCGCGCGCCTACGACGACCGGATCGCGTCGACGATCGCCGACAGATCACCGTCGGCGAACAGGTGGCCGCCGTCGTCGACCCGGCGGATCGCGACCCCGGGGATCCGCTCGGCGTACCGGTCGAGGGCCGAGGCGGGGATCTCCACGTCGTCGCAGGCGTGGACCAGGGTCGTCGGCGGGAGCGACGGACCCCTCGACGGCCACCCCTCGGGCAGCGCCCACTCGCGCTGCCAGCCGTCCGTCCCCCAGAACGGGGCCGCGACGGTGATCAGCGCCGCGACCCGGTCGCCGAGCCCGCCCTCGGCGCCGACCTTCAGCGCCACCGACCCGCCGAGGGAGTGGCCGACGACGATGACCTTCCGCGGCGCCCCGCCCGGGCCGGTCGGCCGCTGCGCGGGCCCGTCCAGCTGGTCGAGCTCGGCCGCGAGCCGATCCCGCCACGCCCCGTACGTCGGCTCGTCCTCGCCCGGCATCGGCGGGGACCGGACGTCGAACGCGTCTCCCAGCGCGTCCCGCAGCCGGCGGACGAGCGGCTCGCTGCCCTCCCCCGGCCCCTGTGGACCTGCGCTGTGGACGACCACCACCGTGGCGGTCGACGGGACGGGACGCGGCATCCGGCCTCCTGTCGGCGGTTCCCGGCGTGGACGGCGCGCGGCGCCCGACCGGCTCCCCACACCGTAGTCCGCTGCGACCGACCGGACGCACCCGCGACCGCCTACCGACCGGTGAACGCCCCGTCGCGGCGCTCGATGAACGACCGGACCCCTCGGCGGCGTCCTCGGTGCCCATCAGCGCGCGCGCCTCGCCCAGGAGCTGGGCGGCGGCCGCCTCCGGGCCCTGCTCGAGGGTCGCGCGGGCCGACCGGAGCGTGGCCGACACCCCGAGCGGGGCGCGGCGGGCGATCGTGTCGGCGATCGCGCGGGCGGCGGCGAGCGGATCCGCGGCCAGCTCCTGGACCAGCCCGATCCGGTGGGCCTCGTCCGCCGAGAACGTGTCGCCGGTCAGCAGCCACCGCATCGCGTCGCCCCACCCGGCGCGCTGGGGCAGCCGGATCGTGGCGCCCCCGAACGGGAAGATCCCGCGGTTGATCTCGATCTGCCCGAACTTCGCGTCGGGCGCGGCGATCACGATGTCCGACGCGAGGGCGAGCTCGATCCCGATCGTCAGGCACCACCCGCGGATCGCGACCACCACCGGCTTGGTTCGGCGACGGGGCCCGAGGCCGAGGGGATCGACCTGGTCGTCGGGGAACAGCCGCGCGCCGGCCGCCACCGCCGGCCCGACCTCGGCGAGGTCCAGCCCGGCGGTGAAGTGGTCCCCGTGGGCGAACAGCACCGCGCACCGGGCGTCCGGATCGTCGTCGTACGCGGTGTACGCCGCGGCGAGCTGGCGGAGCATCGCCACGTCGAACGCGTTGCGCTTGTCGGGACGGGCGAACCCGATCTGCCACACCCGACCCCGTGTCACCTCGATCCGGTCCATCGAACCCTCCCTCCGGACCGGCGGTAACCGGGCGGGGTCGAGGATGTATCGACTGGTGCCAGCGCGGCGACCGCGGGCGCTCGGCCGGGTACGTCCGGGGGGCCGCGGTGACGGTCACCCGGCTCGCCAGAGGAGTCCCCATGTCCCGGTTCCTGTTCGCGTTCGTGGCGTTCGCCCTCCCCGCCGGCTCCGCGTGGGCCACCTGCGGGATCCACAACGACACCGGCTACTCGTTCAAGGTCGAGAGCGGCAACGTGTCGAACCAGAGCGTCGGGTCCCACACCCTGACCACGATCGCCGCCGGCAACATCGTCGCGAAGACCGACGACGGCAAGTCGGTGACCGGCGCGTGCAAGGACGGCGACAAGATCAAGATCGTCGAGGAGAGCGGCAAGCTGGTGATCAAGCCCGAGTAGCGGCAGGCGCCCTCGATGCGTGTTCCCCGGTTCGGTTCGGGGATCCGCCCGTCGTCCGGCCGCGGGTAGCTCCGGGTGGCGTCCCGTCGTCCGGTCTCCGATCGGCCCGGCCCCGACGCACCCCCATCCCGGGTCGCTCCAGCCCGGCCGATCGGTGAGGCGCGGGGTACGAGGCCCGGTGCACACCACCACCCTCGTCGCGATCCTCATCGGCTGCGCGGACCCGGACTCCGACGCCCCGGGCTCCGACGCCGACCCGACCGACCCGTCCGGCCCGTCCGACCCCTCCCCGGACGGCGCGACCGACACCGGTCCCGCGCCGGTCCAGGTCCGGTTCGCCACGTTCAACGTGTCGATGTACCGCGCGTCCGCCGGCGCCCTCGCCGCCGACCTCGCGACCGGGACCGACCCGCAGGCCCTCGCCGCCGCCGCGATCCTCCAGCAGGTCCGGCCGGACGTGCTGCTGGTCGAGGAGTTCGACCACGACGCCGACGGGGCCGCCCTCGACGCGTTCGTCGACCGGTACCTCGCCGTCGGGCAGGACGGACGGGCCCCGCTCGCGTACCCGTACCGGTGGTCGCCCCCGGTCAACACCGGCGAGCCGTCCGGGTTCGACCTCGACAACGACGGCACGGTCACCGCGACCCCGGGGTCGGAGGCCTACGGCGACGACTGCTTCGGGTTCGGGACCTACCCCGGCCAGTACGGGCTCGCGGTCCTGTCGACGTTCCCGATCGCGCCGGAGGACGGCGCCGACATCCGCACGTTCCGGACGTTGCGGTGGCGGGATCTACCGGGCGCGGACCTGCCGCCGGGCTGGTTCACCGACGACGAGCTCGAAGTGGTGCGGCTGTCGTCGAAGACCCACGCGGACGTGCCGACCGTCCACTTCCTGGTCAGCCACCCGACGCCCCCGACGTTCGACGGGCCGGAGGACCGGAACGGCCGGCGGAACCACGACGAGCTGTCGTTCTGGCTCCGGTACCTCGACGGCGGTGCCCCCGCCTGGCTGGTCGACGACGACGGTCGGCCCGGCGCCGCCGCCGACGCCCCGTTCGTGCTCGCCGGCGACTTCAACAACGACCCGAACGACGGCTACGACATCGCGACGCTCCCGGCCGGGGTGTACACGGTCGCCACGTCGAGCATCACGAATATCGTGCCGATCCCCGGTACGTTCCCGATCCAGGTCACGTCGCAGACGTTCCGCAAGCACACCGTCACGCAGCCGGGGGCGGACTTCGCGGCCGAGGGCGTGAAGGTCGGCCAGCGCGTGAAGTTCTTCTCGACCGTGCCCACGTTCGCGGGGGAAACCGAACGGTTCGCGACGATCACGGCGGTGAACGGCGACAGCATCACGTTCGAGCCGGG
>JBEBJW010001037.1:0-3271 GCA_040079715.1 Myxococcota bacterium
CCCCGGCCCTCGGCCTCGACGCGCTCCGGGAGCGGATCGCGCGGTGGTACGGCGACCGGTACGGGGTCCGCGTCGGCCCCGAGCGGGTCGCGGTGACGACCGGCGGGTCGGGGGCGCTGCTGCTGGCGTGCGCGGTCGCGGTCGAGCCCGGGTCCGAGGTGCTGGTCCCCGACCCGACCTACGCGTGCGATCGCCCGTTCGTGCTCGCGATGGACGGGCGGCCGGTCCCGATCCCGGTGGACGGGTCGACCGGCTGGCACCCGACCGCGGCGCAGATCGCAGCGGCGTGGACCCCGCGGACCGCCGCGGCGATGCTCACCTCCCCGTCCAACCCGACCGGGACGGTGATCGACCCCGCGGCGCTGCGCGCGGTCGCGGGCGCGGTCCGGTCGCGCGGGGGGACGCTGATCGTCGACGAGGTGTACCAGGAGCTCGTGTACGACACGGCTCCGACCACGGCCCTCGCCGCCGGCGACGACGTGGTGGTCGTCGGGAGCTTCTCGAAGTTCTGGTCGATGACCGGCTGGCGGCTCGGCTGGCTCGTCGGACCCGAGCCGTTCGTCGACGCCGTCGGGCGGCTGGCCCCGCACTTGTACGTGTGCCCCCCGGCGATCGCGCAGGTGGCGGCGCTCGAGGCGTTCGGCCCGGAGACGCTGGCGATCTGCGAGGGCTACCGTCGGCGGTTCCACCAGCAGCGGGACTACCTCGTCCCAGCGCTGCGCCGGCTCGGGTTCGGCGTCGCGGGCGAGCCGTCGGGGGCGTTCCACCTGTACGCGGACTGCTCGGCGTTCACCGACGACGCCCTCGCGTTCTGCGGCGCGCTGCTCGAGGGCGCGGGGGTGGCGATGACGCCGGGCTGCGACTTCGGGGACCATCAGGCGGCGCTGCACGTCCGGGTGTCGTACCCGAAGCCGATCGAGGTCCTGGCGGAGGGGATCGCCCGGCTCGAGCGTCACCTGATTCGGCGATAGCACGACGCGTCGTACGCGATACGCGAACGGCATGCTCGGGCTGACCGCTTGCCGAATCGACCTGTTGCGCGGCGTGGTTCACCGCGACGGCGCCCTCGCCACGTTGACCACCCGCGAGGCCGAGCTGATGCGGTTCCTCGCCGAGCACCCGTCTCGGGTCGTGTCCCGGGACGAGCTGCTCGCCCAGGTCTGGGGCTACACCGACGCCGTGGTCAGCCGGGCGTGCGACAACACCGTCCGCCGGCTGCGCGAGAAGGTCGAGTCCGACGCCGGGCACCCCGACCACATCCTGACCGTCCACGGGGCCGGGTACCGGTTCGAGCCGACCGCGACCGGCGCCGAATCGTCGCCCGCCGCCGCTCCGCCGCCGAGTCGGGTCGTCGACCTCGGGCCGGTGCGGATCGACCTGACCCGCCGGCGGGTGATGGACACGTCCGGCGCGATCCACGCCCTGAACGAGGCCGAGACCGCGATCCTCGCCCTGCTCGACGACGCGCAGGGGGAGAGTGTGGACCGAGACGCCCTCGGCGCCGCGGTCTGGGGGCGCGCGAAGGCCCGGCCCCGGGTCGCGTCCACGGTCCGGGGGCTGCGGACGAAGCTCGAGCCCGAGCCGTCCGCGCCGCGGTTCCTGGTGTCGACCCGCGGCGGGTACCGACTGGTCGTCCCACAGGTCGTCGAGCGGGTCGAGCTGGTCGGCCGGGACGAGCTCGTCGCCCAGGTCCTCGCCGCCCTCGGCGCGGACCGATGGGTCCTGCTGCTCGGTCCGGCCGGCGTCGGGAAGTCGAGCCTCGCCCGGCGGGCCGCCGCGTCGGTCGCGGGCGCGGTGGTGTGGGTCGATCTCGCGACCGCGTCGACCCCGTCCGAGGCGGCGGCGCGGGTCGCCCGGGCCCTCGACGTCGACGTGGGCGGCGCCGATCCGGTCGCCCGCGTCGCCCAGGCGCTGTCCGACCGGGGCGCGCCGTTCGTGGTGCTGGACAACCTCGAGGGGCTCGCCGACGGCGCCGCGATGATCGAGCCGTGGCTCGCCGCGGGCCCGGTCGTCCGGCTGCTCGGCACCTCGCGGCGCCGGGTCGGGGCCGCAGCGGAGGTCGTGATCGAGGTCGGTCCGCTCGACCGGGAGCCCGCGATCGACCTGTTCGTCCGCCGCGCGCGCGCGGTCTCGTCCACCAACCGGGCGATCGGCGAGCACCGCGACGCGATCGGCGCCCTGGTCGAGCGACTCGAGCGGATGCCGCTGGCGATCGAGCTCGCGGCGGCCAGGACCGCGGTCCTCGGGGTCGACGACCTGGTCGAACGGCTCCGGATCGACCTGTTGTCCCGCCCGACCGGCGGCGACCCGCGTCACCGCTCGCTCCGGACCGCGATCCTCGCGTCGCTCGGGATGCTGGGACCCGCCCGGCTCGGCGCCCTGCACGACCTCGCGCTGTTCCGGTCCGGGTTCGACCTCGAAGACGCGGTGGGCGTGCTCGGCGACGACGCGGTCGACCTGCTCCAGAGCCTGCGCGACGACAGCCTGGTCCACGCCGACCCGCAGGGGCGGACGCTCCGGTTCGACGTGTGGCAGGCCGTGCGGGAGCTCCTCGACGAGGTGGCCCCAGATCCGGGGCGGCTGACCCGCCACTGTCGACAGCTCGCCCAGCTCGGCCGGGACGGGTTCGACGCGCTCGGCCGCGACGGGAGCCGCGCCGCGCTCGACCGCCTCCGCGCCCCGGCCTAGCCCTACCCGACGACGCGATCCATCCGCGGGCGCCGGAGCAGCTCGTCGAGCGCGAGGCTGGGCGCGCCGTGGGCACGCTCGATGAAGGGCGGCTCGATGAGGAGACCGCCGGGTCGGCCCGCGACCGCCTCGACCAGCACGACGCGGGCCGCGTCCGTCGCGTGCGCCTGCACGGACCGGATGCGCTTCGGCTCGAGGCCGCGCGCGCGGAGCCCGGCGAGGAGCGTCGTCGCCTCGATCGCCGGGTAGACGAAGCAGGCCCGGGCGCGGCGACCCGCAAACGCGCGCGCGGCGTCGAGAAAGACGTCGAGCTCACCGTGCTTCGCGGTCCGGATCGGGGCGGCGGGGAGCCGGCCGCGGCCCGGCGGAACGTACGGCGGGTTGCAGACGACGAGGTCCGCGTCGAGCTCGCACGGGTCGGCCACGTTGCCGGTCGTGACCGTGATGCAGTCGCCCCAGCCGTTCTCCGCGGCGTTCTCCGCGGCGAGGCCCGCGAGGTACGGGTCGATCTCGATCATCGTCACGCGGTCGGCGGCCCCGAAGTGGAGCATCGAGTGCCCGACCGCGCCGACCCCCGCGCCGA
>JBEBJW010001038.1:0-3268 GCA_040079715.1 Myxococcota bacterium
GATCTCCAGGAAGAGGTGAAGGAGGAGGTCAAGTCGGACGCGAAGCCGGCCGGCGTCGTCGGCGGCGTCGAGGGCGGCGTCGAGGGCGGCGTGGTCGGAGGGGTGCTCGGCGGAGGGCCCGGGACGGGCGTCCGCGTGTTCCACCAGTCCGAGCTCGAGGTGAAGAAGCGGGTCAACCCGGAGTATCCGGAGGCCGCGCGGGCGCTGAACCTCGGTGATCAGCGGTGCCTCGTCAAGGTGATCATGGACGAGGAGGGCGTGCCCTTCAACGTGATCGTCGACGCCTGCCCCAAGGTGTTCCACGACGTGACCCGCGAGGCGATCCTGAAGTGGCGGTGGTATCCGCCCAAGGACGGAAAGAGCAAGATCAAGGCCCAGACCACCATCGCCGTGACCTTCAAACTGAACTGACCGGCGGACCGTGCCCGGTCGGCGTTTTCGCCGGTCCCGGGTGACGTTGCGGGTTCGACCTGCTAGTCTGCCGTTCCTCGCCGATCTGGAGTACCGTCATGTTGCTGCTGCTGCTCGAAGTCCTCGCCCGCGCCGAGGAGCCCGCCGCCGGTTTCACGCTCGGGGAGATCTGGGCCCACTCCGGATTCATCGCCCGGTGTGTCATCGGCATCCTCACGTTCATGATGATCGCCACGCTGTTCGTGACGGTCGAGCGGTTGATGGCGTTCGCCCGCGGCCGGAAGCAGTCGATCCGCCTGCGGAACGAGATCATCGCGCCGCTCCAGCAGGGTGACGTTGCGAACGCGCTCCGGATCGCGCAGGACGACCAGTTCAAGGCCGGCTACCTGTCGAGCATCCTCCGGGCCGGCCTCCGCGAGCTCGAGGAGAACGGCAACGACAAGTTCGCGCTCGACGCGGCGAAGCGGGCGGTGGCCAAGGCCCACGCCGAGGAGCTCGCCAAGCTCCAGCGCGGGATGCCGATCCTCGCCACCGTCGGGTCGACGGCACCGTTCGTCGGGCTGTTCGGCACCACGTTCGGCGTCATCAACGCGTTCCAGGGGATGGCCGAAGCGGGCGCCGGTCTGGCCGCGATCTCCGCCGGGATCTCCGAAGCGCTCATCACCACCGGCGTCGGCATCGGCGTGGCGGTGTTCGGCGTGTGGCTGTTCAACTACTTCAACCACCGGATCTCGAAGGTGTCCGACGAGCTCAACAGCTCCGAGGCGGACTTCGTCCAGTGGGCCGCGAAGCTGATCCAGACGTCGATGCGCGGCGCGGCCAAGTAAAATGGCCGGCGACCTCGGCGTTCGCAAGGGCCCGATCTCCGACATCAACGTCACGCCGTTGATCGACGTGGTCCTCGTGCTGCTCGTCGTGTTCATGGTCATCACCCCGCTGCTGTCGTCCGGGCTGCACGTCGATCTGCCGATGGCCACCACCACGGTCGCGGTGAACGACGCCGGGCAGCACATGGTGATCTCGGTCACGATGGAAGGGCAGTGGGCGGTCGACCAGGAGGTCCTGGACGACAACGAGCCTACGACGTTGACCGCGGCGATCGCCGCTTCGCGGGCCGAGAACTTCGATCGGTGGTCGAACACCGAGCTGTGCGGCCCCGGGTCGAACTGCGGGACGATCCTGGTCAAGGCCGACCGGAAGCTGAAGTACGGCGACGTGCGCAAGGTGCTCGACATCCTCGCCGAGAACAACTACACGTCGGTGTTCATCGCCGCGGGCAAGGAGAAGTAGGCGATGGGAGCCCAACTCGGCACCAAGGGCGGCTTCAACGACATCAACATGACGCCGTTGATCGACATCGTCCTCGTCGTGTTGATCATCATGATGGTCAACATCCCGATCCAGATCGAGGAGATGGGGCTCAAGCTCCCCAGCACCAAGGTCCAGCCGCCGCAGGATCCGCCGCCGGACTCGGAGCAGCTCGTGATCGCGCTGTACAAGCCGGAGACGGAGGGGGCGGCGCCGAAGGTCGCGCTGAACCGGCGGGTGATGAGCCAGGACAAGATGCTGTACGAGATCACCCGGCGGCTGAAGCCGATGACGAACAAGAACGTGTTCATCGACGCGGACGTCGACGTCGAATACGGCCTGATCGTCGACCTGGTGGACCTCGCGCGGTCCGCGGGCGCCGCCAACGTCGGCCTCGCGAAGATGAAGCCCGAAGGTCCGCTCCCGCCCACGTCGGTCGACCAGGGCGCCGGGATGCCGCGCGGGATCCTGCTCGGTTCGCCGCAGGTTGCGGGCGAGATGACCGAGAAGCTCGCGTACGCGTCGATCCAGCCGCTCCAGGGCTCGATCCAGCAGTGCTACCTCCAGCGCCTGGCCGCGGTGCCGGACCTGACGGGCAGCATGTCGATCTACGTCGAGGTCGGTCCGGACGGCGCGTTCCTGAAGGAGCTCGCCCCGGCGATCGAGGCCGACTCGGTCGGAGACGCCGATCTGAACGCGTGCATCCTGAACCTCCTGCCGAACCTCCGGTACAAGCCGCTCGGCGACCAGAAGACGGCGTGGATCCGCTATCCTGTGTTGTTCAGCCCAGGGTAGGCCTCGTCGGGTGTCGCCGCGGAGGATAGGTCGGCCGGGATGGATCTCGACCGATGGCTCGCTCCGCGGCTGACCCCGCTCGACGCAGCGCTCGCCGCCGCTACCTCCGACGCCTGGCCGGACCGGTTCCTCGAGGCGGTTCGGTACCCGCTGTTCACCGGCGGCAAGCGTGTCCGTCCGGCGCTGGTGTTCGCCGCGTTCGACGCGGTGGTCCCGGACGCCGATCCAGGCCCGGCGGTCGCGGCCGCTGCGGCGGTCGAGCTCGTCCACACCTACTCGCTGGTCCACGACGATCTGCCGGCGATGGACGACGACGATGTCCGGCGCGGGCGGCCGACGGTCCACAAGGTGTACGGCGACGGCCCGGCGGTGCTGGTCGGTGACGCGCTGCTGACCGAGGCGTTCGCCGTGCTCGCCCGGGCGCCCGGGCTCCCGGCCGCGTCCCGGATCGCGATGGTCGAGGCCCTGGCGGACGCGGCGGGTCACCGGGGGATGATCGGCGGGCAAGCGGCGGACATCGGGCTCGGCGGCCCGGTGGTCGAGCTCGAGGCCCTGACTCGGCTCCACGCGGGCAAGACCGGGGCGCTGATCCGCGCCGCGGCGGTGCTCGGGGCCCTCGCGGCCGGGGCGGGCGGCCCGACGCTCGACCGGCTCGCGGCGTACGGGCGGGCGATCGGGGTCGCGTTCCAGCTCGCGGACGACGTGCTCGACGCCGACGAAGACGCCGAGGGCGCCGTCCCGTCGTTCGTCCGGC
>JBEBJW010001039.1:0-3261 GCA_040079715.1 Myxococcota bacterium
GTGGGTCGAGGTGACCGACCGGAACCTCGCCCTGCGCGGGTACGGGATGGCGACGGTGACCTGGGCCGAGACCGGCGCGGCGATCGGGTTCTGCGGGCTGGTCCACCCGGACGGGCAGCCCGAGGCCGAGCTGAAGTACGCGTTCGCCCGGGATTGGTGGGGGAGGGGGCTCGCCACCGAGGTCGCCGCCGGGGTGCTCCGGTACGGGGTCGAGCAGCTCGGGCTCCGCGCGGTGATCGCGACGGTCGCCCCGGGGAACGCGGCGTCGCGGCGGGTGCTCGAGAAGGTCGGGCTGGTCCGCCGCGCCGACCGGATCCACGACGACGGGACCGCCACGATCGTGTACGGGACCGCGGGGTAGCGCGGGTCACGGGTCCGGCGGGCGGACGCCGGGGACGACGTACACCGCGCCGGCCTGATCGCCGCCGGTCGAGTCGTACACCGCGCCGATCGCGAGATCGTCGACGCCGTCGCCGTGCGTTCACCGCAGCGCGAACCCCCGCCGGATCCCGACCCGGACCGCGTCCCCGACCGCCGCGTCGCCCGGCACCCGGACCTCCCGGTCTCCGATCCGGACCCGCAGCCGGTGGCCCGCGCCGGTGAACGTCCGCGACACCACCGTCCCCGGGATCCCCGGCGTCCCCGGAGCTGCCACCGACGCCGCGTCGATCCGGAACCCGAGGGTGCACGCCCCGGTCGCGGGCGCGTCCGCGGTCGCCCGGACCGGCACCGGCACCCCGTCGACCACCGCCCGGTCGCCGTCCCGGACCGCCGGGAGCTCCTCCAGCCCGAAGAACCGCGCCACCGCGTCGGTCGCCGGCGCGTCGACCAGCCCCTCCGGCGGCCCGTCCTGGACGATCCGCCCGCGATCCATCAACGCGATCCGGTCGGCGATCGCGAACGCCTCCTCGTGATCGTGGGTCACGAGGATCGCGGTGATCCCGAGCCGCACACACAGCGCCCGGATCTCGTCCCGGACCTCGGACCTGAGCTTGGCGTCGAGGTTCGACAGGGGCTCGTCCAACAACAACAGCCGCGGCCGGCCGACCAGCGCCCGGGCGAGCGCGACCCGCTGCTGCTGCCCGCCCGACAGCTGGTGCGGGAGCCGGTCCGCCAGCGCGTCGAGGTGGACCGCCGCCAGCGCCTCGCGCGCCCGCGGCACCGGATCCGCGACCCCGGCCCGCTCGAGCGGGAAGGTCACGTTCCGGAGCACGGTCAGGTGCGGCCACACCGCGTAGCTCTGGAACACCATCCCGAGCTGGCGCCGCTCCGGCGGGGTCACCGCCGGCCCGTCGGACACCACCACCCCGTCGATCGCGATCCGACCGGCGCTCGGGGCCTCGAGCCCGGCGATCATCCGCAGGGTGGTGGTCTTGCCGCAGCCCGACCCGCCGAGCAGGCACACGAGCTCGCCGTGCCGGACCGTCCAGTCGATCCCGCGGACCACCTC
Source organism: Myxococcota bacterium (assembly GCA_040079715.1). Lineage (GTDB taxonomy): Bacteria > Myxococcota_A > UBA796 > UBA796 > JACKER01. The sequence goes on from JBEBJW010001039.1 coordinate 1,451, forward strand.
GACCGGCCCGTACGCCTTGTGGATCCCGGTCAGCGCGAGCTCGGCCACCCTAGCCTCCCCTGGTCGACAGGCGGACCACCGCCGCGTTCCCGGCGATCACCGCCGCGGTCACCACCACCGCCAGCGCCGCGGCGCCGGGCGGGTCCCCGTAGGTCTGGAGCTCGAACAGCAGCACCCCGACCACCCGGCTGTTCGGTCCGGCGAGCAGCACCGACATCGTGACCTCGGTGAACGCCGGCAGGAACACCACGAACCACGCCGCGGCGAGGTTCGGCGCGAGGATCGGGACGGTGATCCGCCGGACCGCGGTCCAGAACCCGGCCCCGTGCACCCGCGCGGCCTCGTCGAGCGCCGGATCGAGGCCCCGGAGCGCGGCGTCGATCGCCCCGGTCGGCAGCGCGAGGAACTTCACCGTGTAGGCCAACCCGAGCAGCCAGGCCGAGTCCCCGAGGGCGAGCGCCACCGTCAGGCGGTCGAACACGATCAGCCGGACCTCCTGGGACCACGCGAGCAACAGCCCGAGCGCCAGCACCGTCCCCGGGATCGCGTACGGCAGCCGCGCGAGCCACCCGAGCCACCGCCCGCCGTCGGACCCGCCGCGCGACGGCCGGTCGAGCACCGCGATCAGCCCGCCGAACGCGACGGCGACGGTGGCGGCCCCGGCGGCGAGCCCGACGCTGCGGGCGATCGCGAGCTGGTCGCGGCCCCGTCCGAGCACCTCGGCGTAGTGGGCGAGGGACCAGTTGCCCGGGCCGGGCGGCGCGCCGAGCTGGTCGGTCACCGACAGCAGGATCAGCGCCCCGAGCGGCAGGATCGCGCCGATCCCGACGAACGCGGCCACCGCCGCCACCGCGACCGGCCGGAAGGCACCGAGGGCGAACGGGGCCTTTCGGGTGGCCTTGCCGCCGACGGTGGTGAACGACCGGCGGGCGACCCACCCGGTGACCAGCGCCGGGATCGTCGCCGACAGCGCGAGCAGCGCCACCGACAGCGCGGTCGCGGCGGGGCGGCCGGTCGCCGGGTCCAGATCGAGGTGCTGGGCGATCCGGGTCGTCAGGACCCACGCCGGCTCGGCGCTCCCGGACCCGAGCAGGTACGGGACCCCGAACGACGCCGCGGACCCGGCGAACACCGCCGATCCGGCCGCGACGATCGCCGGGACCGCCAGCGGCAAGGTCACCCGCCGCAGGACCTGCCACGGACCGGCGCCGGCGATCCGGGCCTGCTCCTCGAGCGACGCGTCCATCCGCCCGAGCGCGTCGGCGGTGGCGAGCATCACCAGCGGCGTGTTCTCGAGCCCCATCACCCACACCATGCCGGGCAGGCCGTACACGTCGAGCTTCGGCAGCCCGAGGGCGGCGAGGGGCAGGTTCAGCCAGCCGGTGGTCGGGTTCGCGAGGGCCAGCCACGCGATCGCCGCGACGTACGGCGGCACCACGTACGGCAGGGTCGCGAGGGCCCGCCACCGCGCCGCGCCCGGCAGGTCCGCCCGGGCGATCAGCACCCCGAGCGGCACCCCGGCGAGCACGGCGAACGCGGTGGTCCCGACCGCGAGCAGCGCGGTGTTCCCGGCGGCCCGCAGCTCGGCCGGGCGGACCAGCACCGCCAGGGCCCCCGGATCCGCGACCAGGGCCCACGCGAGCCGGGCCAGCGGGAACCCGACCGCGATCGCGAGGGCGACGGCGGCGAGGACCCGGACCGACCGGGCGCTGCCGAGGGCCGTCACTGCGTCCCCCGATCCTTGAGCGCGGCCAGGTCGGCGACGATCGCCTCCACCAGCCCCGGGGTCCACGGGCGGACCGGGATCCCGG
>JBEBJW010001040.1:0-3256 GCA_040079715.1 Myxococcota bacterium
GTGTGCCAAGGGTCGCTGCCGAAACCGAGCCCGCCGACCCCCATCAGCAGGGCCGCCGCGGCGCCGAACAGCCACCGGTGCGGCGCGTCCGATCCGGTCCGGCGGGTCACCCACGCCGCCATCACGCCGAACCCGACCGCGCCGAGGTCGAACAGCAGCGGAGGCATCCACAGGTACCCGCCGACGTCCTGCTGCAGCACGTGGTGCCGCCCGACCAGCACCTTCGCGCCCCACTGCAGGGCGAACCCGTTGATCGGCGCCGACGCGATCACCCCGATCACCGCCCGGACCACCGCGGGATCGGTCGCCACCGACAACCAATCCACCCCATCGTCGGCGGAGCCGGGCGTCGCCCCGGTCGACATCGCGCGCCGGACCGCCGCGCCCCGGGTCGCGAGCCACCACACCGGCAGCCACGACAGCCCGACGATCGCGGTCACGACCAGCGACAGCCGCCAGCCGTACCGGACCTCGAGCCACGGCAGGAGCACCGCCGCGACCGCCGCCCCGATCGACGACCCGGTGAACAGCACCCCGAACCCGGCCTCTCGGCTCGCCGGCGGCAGGACCCGCGACACCGTCTGGGCCGCCGACGGGAACGACGGCGACTCCGCCGCCCCGAGCGCGATCCGGAGCGCGATCAGCACCGCCAGCCCGGGCACCAGCGCGTGGGCCGCCGCGACCGCCGACCACACCAACACCGCGATCGGCAGCGCCGTCCGCGCGCCCACCCGGTCGACCAGCACGCCGGACAGCGGCGCCCCGACGAGGTACGCGACCGAGAACGCCGATCCGACCCACCCGAACGCCGTCTCCGACAGGTGCAGATCGGCGGTGATGGTGGGCGCGAGCACCGCGATCGCCTGGCGGTCGACGTACGACACCGCCATCGTCGACGTCGCGACCACCACCAGCAGCCACGCGCGCGCGGTGGACAGGGGCGCGGTGGGCGACGTGGCCTGCGGCGGGGCCGCCATCAGCTCCGCCGCGCCGCGACCCGACCGAGCTGGGCCATCAGCTTCTCGTCGCGCTCGGTGACGAAGTTGATCACCAGCCCGGCCCGCCCGGCGCGCGCGGTCCGCCCGACCCGGTGGAGGTAGTTCTCGAGCTGGTGCGGCAGGTGGTAGTTGATCACCCGCGCGACCGCCTCGAGGTCGAGGCCGCGGGAGCCGAGGTCGGTCGCGATCAGCAGGCCGACCTGGCCAGAGCGGAACGCCTCGAGGTTCGCCCGCCGCTCGGCCTTGTCCATCTCGCCGCGGTACACGACGCAGGCCTGGCCAGCCTCGTCGAGCAGGCGCTCGATCTTGTCGCACTGCTCCCGGGTGTTCGCGAAGATGAGCGTCCCGCCCTCGCACGGCTCCCGCAGCACCTGCTCGAGCAGGTCGAACCGCTTGCCGTCGACCACCTTCCGGTTGACCGTGGTCAACGTGGGGACCACCCGGTGGCTGCCCTTGGTCCGGACCACGAACGGCGGCTTGTGGAACAGCCCGACGATCTGCGCCTCGACCTCCGGCGCGACCGTCGCGGAGAACATCGCGATCTGGCGGTCGTCCGGCGCGGCGCGGACCACCCGGGACACGTCGGTCAGGAACCCGAGATCGAGGAGCTGATCGACCTCGTCGACCACCAGCGTCCGCACGTCTTCGAGGCCGACGATCGACAGGTCCATCAACTGGAGCAGCCGTCCGGGCGTCGCGACCAGGATCTCGAACGGGCCGGCCACGTTCCGCCGGGCGACCTCCATCGTCGCGCCGCCGAGCACCGCGCGCACCCGCAGCCGGGTCGTGTGGGTGAACGTCTTGAGCACCCGCGACACCTGCTCGCCGAGCTCGCGCGTCGGGACGAGGATCGCGGCCCGCGGCCGACCGGCGTCCTCGACCGGGGACCCCTCCTCCTCGAGCGTCTTCAGCCGGTGGAGGACCGGCAGCGCGTAGCTCAGCGTCTTGCCGCTCCCGGTCTCGGCGATCCCGACGATCGACCGGCCTTCGAGCAGCTCCGGGATCGCGCGGGCCTGGATCTCGGTCGGGACGGTCAGCCCCTGATCGGCGAGGGTCGCCTGGAGCGACGGCAACAACGGGAAATCGGCGAACGAGGACACGGCGGCACCCGGGAGCGATGGGGCGCCTTCGTATCGCCTTCGGGGCGCCGCTGCTGCGCCGCGGACCACGGAGCGCCCGTTCGGGCTCGGCGGCCGCGCGACCACCGGCCGACGGACGCCGCGACGATCAGCGCCCCGCCGGGTCCGGCAGCGCTCCGCTGAGGGTGACCGCGAGGACCGGGCCGGGGACGGGTACCCGCAGCCCGTCGACGAGGGTCCCGTTGCCGGTGCAGTTCACGCCGAGGCACCCTTGATCGCCGTCGTGGCGCGCAGCCGGTACAGGGTCGCCCCGGCGCGAGTCGAACGACCCGACGAGGTACAGCAACCAGATCATCTCGACTCCGGACCGAGCCTGGGGGCGCTCCGGTCGCCGTGGGGTCGCGCCTCGTGCCAGCCGGTGACGTCGACGGAGCGATGCCGGAGCCGATAAGCGCGGAGCGGGAGGACCCGTGCCGTTCGATGTGGAGCGCCAGATGACGATCGAGGTCCGCACGGGGACGTTCGGGTTCGCCGACCTCGCGACCACCGGGCTGGCGGCCGTCGGGCGACCGGAGCTCACGATGCTCGGGGTCCCGGGCGACTTGGTGGCCGACGCCGGGTTCGTGCTGAACACCGTGGCCGACTACGTCGCGAACCAGCGCCCGATCGGGGACGGCGAGCGGATCGGCACCGGGCACCCAGCCGGGGCGCTGATCGTGCGGCTGGTCCGGCACGGGGATGGCGTCCAGCGGGTGGTCGACGGGTTCGACGCTCGCGAGGGCACGCCGTACATCGCGCTCGCGACGGTCCTGTGCTGGCGGGCCGCGCAATCCGCCGACCAGGGCGACCGGCCGGCGGCGGACGCCGCGCTCGCCCGGAGCCTCGAGCTGCCGATCCCGCCCGAGGTCGACGGGCCTCCGCTCGGCCACCCGTACAACTGGGGCGGCGCGCTCGGGGCGGCGCAGCGGGCGGGGCTCGACGAGGCGCAGCGCGACCGGTGGCAGGGGGAGGCGGCGCGGCGGTCGGTCACGGTCCAGCGGGCGATGTTCGGCGACCCGCTGGCCGACCTCGGCGGGGCGGATCGGGCGGCGCTCGCCGAGCTCGTCCCTGCGTTGGTCGCCGTCGGGCGGGCCCAGGCCGACCCGGTCCGGAGCGGGCCGGTGGTGGTGTTCACCGGGC